>NZ_FYFA01000002.1:1500000-1676993 GCF_900188435.1 Marinobacter sp. es.048 | reverse complement strand
GGTGAATTCGAGGGTGTCGCTGGCGTTCAGGGCAAAGGCGAGCAGCCGGATCATTACGCGCAGGTCGGTTTCCGACGGATGCTGGGCGATGGTCAGCTGATGGTCCGCGTAGTAGTGACGGTCCATGTCGGCGATATTGAGCGTCGCCTTGAGAATGGTTGCTTTGAGCGCCATGGGCTTCCTGCATTGGTATCGAGGTAGTGGTTTGGGCTAGTGTAATGCAATTCTTTCCCGGGTGAGTGTAAGCGCATGCCGATGTTGCGTGGTTTTCTGGTTCTGGTGCTGTTTTTTATTCTTGGTGAGTCTGTGCGCCTGCTTCTGGCGTTGCCGGTGAGTGGCGGCGTGCTGGGGATGGTGGTCATTACCTTTACGCTGATGGTCAAGGGCAGCGTCAGTGATGATCTGGCTCAGGCCAGCCAGGGGCTGATATCGGTGCTTGTGCTGTTGATCATGCCTGGGGTTGTGGGTGTGTTTTTCACGGCCGACCAGTTTTCGGAGCAGTGGCTTGCGGTTGCCGCGGCGCTTCTGGTGGGCACCTTCCTGAGTGTGCTGACGACTTTGTTGTTGATGAAGGCGGTGACGGCCAGGGGAGTGAGCGATCGTGAGTGATCTCTTTGCCCGCTTCCAGGCGTTGCCTGATACGCTTGCCGCCACTCCGATTCTGGCGATCGGTTTGACGCTTGGTGCTTTCTTTGCCGGCAACTGGCTGTTCTCACGCATTGGCCGGCCCTTGTGGCTGCCGCCGGTTGTGTTGTCAGCGTGTCTGTTATCCGGCGTCATCGCCGTTCTGGCGGTGGACTATCAGGATTACCAGCAGGCGCCCGCTGGCTGACGGTGTTGCTGGGCCCGGCCACGGTGGCCCTCGGCATTCCGCTTTACCAGCAAATGCACCATATCCGTGCCATGTGGCGCCCGATTGTGGTCACTTTGCCTATTGCCGCCACCATGGCGGCGGTTTACGCCGTGGTGATTGGCTGGGCCCTGGGCGCCACGCCGGAGGTCCTGGCCTCGCTGGCGCCCAAGTCAGTGACGGCACCGATCGCCATTGGTATTACCGAGCAACTGGGCGGTTCGGTGCCCCTGATGATGGGCGGCCTTCTGATTACCGGTGTGGTGGCCACACTCTTTGTTGAACTGCTTGCCCGCTTGTTGCCCGTTCAGGATGAGCGCATTCTGGGGTTTGCGCTGGGATTGAACGGCCATGCCATCGGAACTGCACGAGCATTCGAGATCAGCCATACTGCGGGTGCGTTTGCTTCCCTGGGTATGGGCCTGACTGGCGTCTTCACCGCTCTGGTTCTGCCTTTGGTTTTTCGTTTGTAATAGGTCTTGGGCATGTCTGACCGGAACCTGCTGTCACTCCAGGTGGAACACCTTCAGATTCTTCTGGACCGTTATACGGGGGCGTTACAGGAGCATGGCTACGACAGCCTGCTGATCGCTTCCGGCGCCGCGCCTTTCCGTTATGGAGATGACCAGACCTGGCACTTCCAGGGTTATGGCCCGTTTCTGCAATGGACCGGGCTGGCCGGTCGCGAACACTGCTGGCTCTGGATCCAGGCGGGGCATAAGCCCGTGCTCTGGCTGTTCGAACCGGTCGACTTCTGGCAAGCCAATCTGCCCCTGGCGGAAGAGCCCTGGCAGCAATTTATCGAGGTTCGCAGCAGTGACTCATCCGAGGCGCCGTTGCTGGACGATCCCGGCAGCCTTGCGGTGATCGGTGACCCTGCCCTGATCGAGAATATCCCGGGTGACAAAAACCCGGATGCCTTGCTGAGGGCACTGGACGAGACCCGCGTGCGCAAGACCCAATATGAAATTGAGTGTCTCGCGCAGGCCAACAGGCTCGCTCTGGCAGGTCATGCCGCTGCCCGGGAGGCGTTCCTGGCCGGTGAGAGCGAGTTCGGCATCAATCTGGCATACCAGCAGGCGACCGGTCAGCGGGAAGCCGAAGCGCCTTACCACAGCATTATCGGCCTGAACGAGCACGCCGGCACGTTGCACTACCAATATTACGATACGCAGCCTCCGGGGCGGCCCCGCAGCTTGCTGATTGATGCCGGGGTGCGTTTTCGTGGCTACTGTTCCGATATTACCCGCACCACGGCAGGACCGGACGAGTCGCACTTTGCGGCCCTGATCCACGGCCTGGACCGACTCCAGATCAGGCTTTGTGACATGGTCGCGCCGGGTGTGAATTACGTCGACATTCATCGCAAGGCCCATCAGGGCTTGCCGCCCTGCTGTCGGCGACCGGGCTAGTCACTGGCCTGGATGATGAGGACATCGTCGAACGGGGCATAACCCGCGTGTTTTTCCCGCATGGCATTGGTCATTTCCTGGGCGTCCAAGTTCACGATGTGGCTGGAAAGCCAGCGGCGCCTCCGGAAGACGCGCCTTTTCTCCGCCTGACCCGCCGGCTGGAACCCGGCATGGTAGTGACCATCGAGCCGGGTCTCTATTTCATTCCCTCTCTGCTGGATCCCCTGCTGGAAGGGAAGCTGGGCAATATCTGAACCGGGCGCTGATTGGCCGGCTGAGAGGCTGTGGGGCATTCGTATCGAGGACAACGTGGTGGTCACTGAGTCCGGCTCCCGGAATCTGACCCGGGGTTCGTGAGCCTCGCAATACCAAATGTTGCACAAATTTACGCCAGAAGGCTTGCATTTCTAGATGCCAATAACAATAATTATCACTAACTTTTATTGTCATTGGTGAGTCACTGCTATGTACGTTTGCCTTTGCCACGGCGTAACCGACCGGGAAATTCGCGAAGCTGCCGATAACGGCGTGTCATCCATGCGCCAGCTTGGCAAAGAGCTGGGCGTCGGTACCCAGTGTGGACGCTGTGCCTGCACTGCTCGCGAAATCCTGCGCGAGAGCCGCACGCCCGACTACCTGGCCATGGCCAATATGCTCGCCCAGCCTGCCTGACCGGCACGATTTGTCCGGTTCTGTTTTTCTCCTGTGCATAAGGGCTATCCTAAGACACTGATTCATTCGGCCATCAGGGAGCCCGAACATGAAAGGCGATAAAAAGGTCATCCAGCACTTGAACAAGGTCCTCGGCAACGAGCTGACCGCCATCAATCAGTACTTTCTCCACTCCCGCATTGTACAAGGATTGGGGCATTACCAAGCTGGCCGCCAAGGAATACGAAGAATCCATCGACGAGATGAAGCATGCAGACCAGCTTATCGAGCGGATCCTGTTCCTCGAAGGCCTCCCCAATCTCCAGGATCTGAACAAGTTGCTGATCGGCGGAGAACGTCGAGGAAATGATCTCCTGCGATCTCAAACTGGAAGAAATTGCCCACACCGACCTGAAAGAAGCGATCCTCTACTGCGAAGAAGTGCAGGATTTCACCAGTCGTGAACTGTTCCGCAGCATTCTTGATAGTGAAGAAGAGCACATCGACTGGCTGGAAACCCAGCTGGAAATGATTTCCCAGATGGGCATCCAGAACTACATCCAGCTTCAGTCATCCGCCGCGGAGTAACTCCAGACAATGGACTTGTCCTGTTTTAAAGCCTACGACCTGCGGGCCGGGTGCCGGATCAACTGAATCCGGTCCTGGCTGAAAAAATCGGACGCGCCTACGTGGAAATTACCGGCGCCAAAAAGTGATTGTCGGCTACGACATCCGTATGTCCAGCCCCGACATTGCCGAATCGCTCAGCTCGGGCTTGATGGCCGCCGGTGCGGATGTGTTTGATATCGGCCTGTGCGGCACCGAGCAGGTGTATTTTGCCACCAGCCATTACAAGATGGACGGCGGCATTATGGTGACCGCCAGCCACAATCCCAAAGATCACAACGCATGAAAATGGTCGGCCCTGAGTCCCGGCCTATCAGCTCCGACAACGGTCTGAACGAGATCCGCGACCGGGTGCTTGAGCCTTTCGGTGATGCGCCCCAGCAGGGCCGCTACGAACCGCTTGAGGTGATGAGCGCCTATGTGGACCATTTATTGGGATACATCGATGCCGGCTCCCTCAACCCGCTGACCATTGTCTGCAACGCCGGTAACGGCGGCGCCGGCCTCGTGATCGATGAACTCGAACAGCACCTGCCCTTTGAATTCGTAAAAGTGCACCACCAGCCAGACGGCCATTTCCCAACGGCGTACCCAACCCGATTCTCCCGGAAAACCGGGCGGCGACGGCCGACGCCGTTATCGCGGAAGGCGCCGCCATGGGCATAGCCTGGGATGGCGACTACGACCGCTGTTCTTCTTCGACGAAAACGGCCGTTTCATCGAGGGCTACTACATTGTTGGTCTGCTTGCTGACCAGTTCCTGCGCAAAACTGGTGGCGGCAAAGTCATCCACGACCCGCGCCTGACCTGGAACACCCTTGATCTGGTGAAAGCCGCCGGTGGCGAAGCCATCGAGAGCAAAACCGGCCACGCCTTCATCAAACAGAGAATGCGTGACGAAGACGCCGTGTACGGTGGCGAAATGAGCGCCCACCACTACTTCCGCGATTTTGCCTACTGCGACAGCGGCATGATCCCCTGGCTGCTGGTCGCCGAGCGCCTCTGCCAGTCCGGCCAGACCCTCTCATCGCTTATCGACGCCCGAATCGAAGCCTACCCGGCCAGCGGCGAAATCAATCGCACCATCGATGATCCCCCCAAGGTCATCGCGGCCATCGAGGCCAAATACAGCGTCGGCGCCAAAAACGTCAGCCACGTGGACGGCGTAAGCATCGAATTCGACGACTGGCGCTTCAACCTTCGGATGTCCAACACCGAGCCGGTTGTGCGTTTGAATGTAGAATCGAGGGCGGATATTCCGTTGATGGAAGAGAAAACCGGGGAATTGTTGGCTGAAATGGATCGGCTAAACAAAGAAGGCTAAATCTATGGCTCGCTCTGACTGTTACTGAGGCAACACGGTCAGAGCCAGTCGTTAAGCATAATCCCGATACCGAACCGCTGAATCCGGTGGTTATAGTCGATCAGGCTCTCCCCATACCCGTTGTAGTACTGGAAGAACCCCTTAACCGTATCCCCCATCGGAAAACTGTACCCGAACTCCACCGACGTCTTGTTGTCATCCGATCGGAGATTGTTCATGAGCCGTAACGAAAACGTCCGGTCTTCGGTCAGCTTGTAGACCGCATAATAATTGGCATGCCCCAGATAGCGCTCGATATCCGCATTGTCATCGTCATTGTTTTCCGGAATCCGATACCAGGGTTGAACCATAAACAGCCACCGGTCATAGCTGTAGGCGGCTGAGCCCATAACCCGATTCCAGCTCCGGGAACGTGGCTCCGACTGGCCGTTTGACTGATGGTTGAACCCCAGGGTCACGCCATCAAGCCGGCCAGGTCCGATATTCCAGTCGGTCTGATATCGCGCGAATATTTCCGGTTCGTAGTTGGTCTCCCGGAAAGGCGCAGAATCGTCCTGGTTGTAGACCTGCCAGAACGACGTCTGAGTGTAGCCAAACCAGAGGGTGGTACGGTCATCCATAATCCCCGTAAGCAACGGCACCTTGAAGCTGATCTGGTACTTGGCCTCTTCCCGTTCCAGGTTGTAGTCGTAGCCGACGGAACCGAGCCTTGGGCTGGAGGGCACATCGTTCGGATCTTTCACCCAACTGACGGGCAGGATATAGGTGGGGCGATGGCCCACAAAACCGCCGGAGAATGAGAAGACGGCCTTTTCAGCTGCTACATACCGGTCTACCAGCGCCGACATAACGCCTGCGTCGGAATCGCCTTCCAGGGCATTGCCGGCAACGGCATCGAGATCTTTACCACTGGGCGCCAGTTGCTCCGCGCTCTTCTCGGCCTGTTCTTTGGCGCTTTCCGATGCCCGGGCCTGGCTCTCTGTGGGTTTGTAGAGGCTGTCAAAACAGGCCAGGCGCTTGATTCCATCGTCAATCAGAGCGCACTGTTCGGGCGAATCAATGGAGGGCGCTTCCTCAGTCTGTGCCGCCACGTATACAGGCACCGACAGCATCAACGAGAGGGTAGTGATGGCCGTGGGCGACGCCAACAGGTGTGGGGATGTCATCGGGTGCTCTCTCCTAGCTGGCGGTCAGACTGAACCAGGTGTTGGCAATGCCATAGATCCAGACGCCGATCAGCGTGACGGCCAGAAGTGAGAAAATAACCTTGTGCTTGAACCGGTTGCCGCTTTCTGCCGAGGCTACCCAGCGCAGGTACATGAGGCCGATGAAGCTGATGAAGACCCCGAGGCTGGCAAAGGCTGGAATCAGCAGCCAGCCGGCATTGATCGTCTGGCCGTCGGTGGTCTGACTGGAAAACCACCCCATGGACGCGAGCAGAATGGCAAGAGCCGTAAATTCGGCAATCAGCAGCGGTTTGCGCAACGGGTGAGGTGAAGTCGGTTCCGAATTGGTCATGGAAACAGGTCCTGAATGATGAAACGTCGGCGAACACCATGGTAACCGGATTGTTCGCGAAACACCCTCTGACTTACGAAATCGCAACTAAAATGGTTGAAATCAATTTATGATTTTGCTGTTTGGTTTTTTTGCCAGGTTTCAGTCGCTATAATGCGGCAACCGAAGATTATAACGCTCAAATGCGAGGTGCATTGTGAAGATGAAGAGAGTCCTGGCTGCTGTACTGGTCGGTTTAGGCCTGACAGCTGGCGCCGTAATGGCAAGTGTCGAAGATGAAATCCGTGCACGCATCCAGCCGGTAGGCGAAGTATGCATGCAGGGTGAAGAGTGCGGCAGCGCAGCTGCTCCAACCGAGACAGCCAGCTCCGGCCCTCGCTCAGGTAGCGAAGTGTATGACGCGGTCTGCATGGCCTGTCACACCACCGGCGCTGCTGGCGCACCTGTGATTGGTGATGCCGATGCCTGGGCTCCTCGCATCGATAAAGGGCTGGATACCCTGGTCAGTCACGCGATCAATGGCTTTAATGCCATGCCGGCCAAGGGCGGTTGTGCAAGCTGTCCGGATGAAGAAATCCAGGCGGCTGTCGAGCACCTGGTGGCAGAGAGCCAATGAGGCAATTTTGAGTAAAAAAAGCCCCCGACATCCGGGGGCTTTTTTTATGGCCTTTCGGCCTTCCGGTTTTAGGGGTCAGGGGAGCGGTTTACGCCTCAGCTCGCCGTCAATCGTTGCGGTCTCTCCCGAGGCAGTTTTAAGGATGATCGACCAGCCCTGAAGCTCTTTTCCGTGATGGTGCATGCTTTCCGTTGCTTCCAGGCGTGGGTCCAGCCAGCCAAAACTGGCACTTTGTGACAGTATCGCCCACTCTCCACTTCCATCATCGATCCTCCCTGGTAGATTCTGTGCGTTTGGCAGAGCCCGCCAGCTCGGGCTGTCGGTATTGACCATAACGCTCTTGCCTGTAAACCTGAGAAAAGCCTCGTTTTGGGTTCCCAGCACTGTAAGCGGGGTGTCTCCCCGATAGCTCAACAGGATACCCGGGCGTGGAGCATCCAGAATCATGGCGTTCAAACCCTGAATATTCGGCTGTGCGGTAATGCGGGCCTGCACGATCTCAGAGGGAGCGCCCTCTGCGTCAGGTGCCCCGTGTGCCCCTGCTGGCCCAGAGGCCATCAAGGGCAGCAGGCTGAACAAAACCAGTGGCAACCCGCCAGTGCTGATTCGTTCGTTTTTCATAATATGGCTCCCGTTGCCTGTTTACAGAATCTCAAGTGTTGATTCGATAAATCCGTCGGCGGTTGTGGTGTCGCCCGCTACCTGGGCTGGCGCCATGCATTCTAGATTCTCGTTGACCACGGTGATGGGAGCCGATTCCGATGGCACCCTTCCTCCAGTAGTCTGTTTGCTCACGAACAGCATGTATTCGCCGGCGGGGACCACGTTGTGGTTGTCTGGCATTTTCAGGGTCAGCTTGTTGCCATTGCCGCTTTCCATGATCATTTCAATGGCGCGCTGGTCGCCATCAATTACATGGGTCATGACCGTCCGGCGAATCAGCAGCGCCTTGTCGATCTGGTCTGCCTGGTCAACCTTTATGTTGAAGCGATCACCAACAGTCAGGTTGCGTGGTGCGCTCTGGATCTTCGGGCGGTCATCACGCATGGCGTAGGGCGGTGTGTAGATTTCGAAGCTCGGATCCCGTCCATCATACGGCGCCAGGCCGAAGTCCCGGAGATCGACGAAAGTCAGGTAGGCGGTATTGATCGGCGAATGCCCCGCAACCATCACACGACCGTCTTCCATCAGTACGGCAGTGTTGTGGTACGTCCGGGCCCGGTGGCCCGTTGCCATTTCAGTCCAGGTGCCCGTCTCGGGGTCAAATCGCTCAGCCGTGCGAATAGGCCCTTCAAGGCCGGGCGCGACAACGCCATCGCGGTTACCGCCACTGAACACCATGACGCTGCCGTCCGGCATCAGAACATTGGTGCCATACCAGCGTGGCTGGTTGAGCGGGCCAGTAAGACGGGATTCGTAGCCAATTTCATCGCCATTCGTGGTTATCCGGTCGATCCGGCTCTGGTCGGTGGGCAGGTAGCCGCCGGGGTTGGTCAGCAGGGCATAACTGGGCACGCCACCGGCAGTCAACAGCTCGACGTGGGTATATTCGCCGTTGGCATTCGGTTTCAGCGGCAGCATGGTTGAAGAGGTGGAACCGCGCATGCCGCCGGCAATGGCCATTCGGAGGTCTTCTTCAGAAATGCCCAGCTCTGCGCCGCTTTCCAGCAGATCAGACGGAGCTTCCAGGACATCGCCCAGAAGCGAGCCGACCTGATCCAGGGAAAGATTGGTGATGTTCAGTGTGCTGCTGAGTTGACCCAATCCGACTTCATCCAGTCTCAGGGGCAGTCCGGCATAGCCTATGTCGTTCCAGCGCTGGGTTGCAGGATTGTAGCTGGCGACAATGTTCCATAAGGCCTGGTCATAACCCTGGCCAAACGGATTGAATGCCTGGCCTCCGGCGTTATAGAGCACGTGACCGTTGGGCAGGAGATGCATGCGCGGGTAAAGCGGCAGCGACCTGTCTGCGGTAGAGGGGTTCTCTGCCCACGACCCCGCGCAAGGATTGTAGGTTTCCGTTTGAACCACGTTACGACCGCTATTCAGCGGTTCATCCGGGTAGACAGGCTTCAGGAGCTTGGTGACGCCACTGGCAACAAAAACGTCGCCATTGCCGAGGGTGACCAGCGACGGGTACCAGCGGCCGTAGGTCATGTCGCCACTCTGTCGCCAGGTGTTGGTGGCCTCATCGAAAATCCGGGAATTCTTGATCCCCTCCAGTTCCGCGACACCCAGGGGCAGGCCGTCAATGCCGGGCTCCGAGTAATAGTCCGTACCGCCGACGGCCATGACATCACCATTGGCGAGGCCGATAACATCGGAGCAGAACAGGGCACCGTCGTTTTTACTGGTGTTATCTGCAGTATCAATCAAGCCGTCGAGTTCGGTGCCGTTGAGTAGGGTTTCGCTGTCATTGCCGTCCGGGTTGGCGCCGGCATCCAGGGGCGAGGGTTTGATCCAGGACGGGGTGTCGTTTTCATCCAGGGACAGTACCCGGGTCTGGTCATTGACTGAAACTTCGCCAAATTCGGCGACGATCGATAGCTCAACATTCTCAGTGCCTTCCAGCGCGTTCAAATAGAGCAGGCGACCGTCTTTCAGCAGCGCCATGGTGCCTGCGGCTGGCTTGCATTCATCCATGCCATCGGCCCGGGTGATGCATTTTTCGTCGGTTTCAACAGCCCCACCGTCGACGATGATGGTGGGTTCCGCAAAAGGTTCGCTGAAACGCCCCTTTTCGGAGTGCTCCTCTGCCAGAGTCGTCTGGCTTGATGACTCCTCGTTAGAGGTCCCGAGGAGGCCGCCCAGCAGACCCGCGCTGGCGGTCGTGGACCCCGCAATGAGGAGAAACGAACCGGTAAGCTGACACAATCGATTGCGATGTGTGGACATAAAGCTCTCCTGATCTTGTTGTTGTCGAAGTGGGATCTGGTATCCCGCTTGCAGAAACGGATCAGGGGCTTCAAAAGTTGCAGTAATTGTGAAAAAAGTGAATTCTACAGGCCGAGATCGCCCAGAAGAGCACTGAGAGTGGCTTTTCCTTTTTTCTGATTGGCTTCCACATCCAGGTCGCCGGTGCCTTCCCACTTCAGGTCTTCCTCGGGCAGTTCATCCAGAAATCGGCTCGGGATGGTTTCCAGCTTTTCTCCGTACTGTTTCCGGGTTGCCGCATAGGTCAGGGTCAATGTTTCACGGGCCCGGGTAATACCCACGTACATCAGCCGCCGTTCCTCCTCGATGTTGCCTTCCTCAATACTGCTGCGGTGGGGCAGGATTTCTTCTTCAAGCCCCATGATGAACACGTGGGGAAACTCCAGGCCTTTCGACGCATGGAGGGTGAGCAACTGAACCTTGTCGCTGTCGTCGTCTTCTTCCCGCTGTTCCATCATGTCCCGCAGGATCAGCTTGGTAATGGCATCTTCGATACCGAGCTCATCCGCCGTCCCCTTGCCGTCATCGAGCATGCGCTGGATCGATTCCACCAGGTACCAGATGTTTTCCATCTTTCGCTCGGCCTGCTTGGGCGTACCTGAGTGCTGGTGCAGCCACTCCTCGTACTCTATGTCCGTGAACAGCTGCTTGATGACGGGTATCGGATTCTCGCTGTGAAGCCGCTCGCAGGTGGCATCTACCCAGTGAGCAAAGCGCCGGAGACGATCCAGCCCCTTCTCGGTCACATGGGTCTCTGCCCCCATGTCGCCCAGGGCCTTGAACAGACTGACATTGCGGGAACGGGCATAGTGGCTGAGCTGCTCCAGGGTGCGTGGACCGATTTCCCGGCGGGGCACGTTGACCACCCGCAGGAACGCGGCGTCGTCGTCCGGGTTGATCAACAGCCGCAGGTAGGACATGGCGTCCTTGATCTCGTTCTTCGAGAAAAAGGACTGGCCGCCGGAGATGCGGTAGGGGATCTGGTAGGCCTGCAGCTTCATTTCCAGCAGTCGAGCCTGGTGGTTACCCCGATACAGCACGGCAAAGTCCCGGAAATCGAGGCCTTTTTTCAGCTTCTGATCGAGAATCTCGGTGGCAACCCGGTCGGTCTCCGCGTCTTCGTTGCGGCAACGGACAATCCGGATTTCCTCGCCGATGGTGTGATCGCTCCACAGAGCTTTTTCAAACACGTGGGGGTTGTTGGCGATCACGGTGTTGGCACCGCGCAGGATCCGGGCGGTGGACCGGTAATTCTGCTCAAGCTTGACGATTTTCAGGCTCGGGAAGTCTTCCTTGAGCTGGGCCAGGTTTTCCGGTCGGGCGCCGCGCCAGGCGTAGATCGACTGATCGTCGTCACCAACCACGGTGAATGCGGCCCGCTCGGCCACCAGCAGTTTGACCAGTTCGTACTGGCACACGTTGGTGTCCTGGTATTCATCCACCAGCATGTAGCGGATCTTCCGGCGCCATTTGGCGAGAACGTCCGGGTGCGAGCGGAACAGCATCACCGGCAGCAGGATCAGGTCGTCGAAATCCACTGCGTTGTAGGCCTTCAGGTACTCGTTGTATTTCTTGTAGATGATGGCGATGCGCTGTTCCCGATCATCCGCGGCCTTGCTCAGGACTTCGGCCGGTCCCCGCATGGCGTTCTTCCAGGATGAAATCGTCATCTGGATATCGTTGAGTTCGTCCCCGGCCTCGGCACTGGCTTCCTGTAACATGAGGTCCTGCAACAGTGCCTTGGCATCCTCGGCATCAAAAATGGAAAAACCCGGGTGGTAGCCGAGATGAGTGTGCTCTTCCCGGATCATATTGAGGCCAAGATTATGAAAAGTGGATACAATCAGGCCCCGGGTGAGCTTCCGCTCAACGATCCGGCCAACCCGCTCTTTCATTTCCCGGGCGGCCTTGTTGGTGAAGGTGACTGCGGCAATATGACGCCCCGGGATTCCAAGTTGCTCGATCAGGTAAGCAACCTTGCGGGTGATCACACTGGTCTTGCCACTGCCGGCACCGGCAAGCACCAGCATGGGGCCATCCGCATAGCGGACTGCTTCGCTTTGTCTGGGGTTGAGCTTGTTCACAAATAAATGGCCAGAATGGAACGAAATGGGGATAACGGACGTGGGCCTATTCTACACCAGACGGAGTTACTGTACCTTGGGGATCTATCGACTATGATTAATAGAACGGACTCGGTTGTTCACGCATAAATGGATCCTGCTTGATGACACTGCCACTGGAAACCATGAGGCCCGGACAATTGCGCCTTTTGGTTCTGACACCAGATTACGCTGATTTTCTCTGGCTGAATGCGCTTCTGGCGGGCGACGTCGAAATCATTGCGGACGCGACCTGGTGCCCGGATCTGGTGGATTGCGATGATCTGATCCGCAACGCCAGTTTTGATGTCATTGTCTGGGATTGCGTGTTCCACGGCGGGTCTGAAGCCGCCTTCCTGCAGTATCTTGCTGTTGCCAGCAATGAAAAGCCCGTGCTGGCCCTGAGTGCCGAGCCTCCCGGGGAGCGGGCGCCCGAATTACTTGCTGCCGGTGCCGCCGATTATCTCTGTCGCCAGAACCTGGACCACTGGAATTTCCGGCGGGCTGTGAAATGCCTCTGGTACCGGGATCAGCTGTCCGAATCTGCTCACGGCCAACTGGGCCGGGAAGTGGCTACCGGATTTATCAACCGGGACCTGTTCTTCGATCGTCTTCAGCAAGCGCTTTTGCGGGCCGAGCGCGCGGGCCACCGTTTGGCTTTGCTGCATCTCAATATTGATGATTTCCGAAGTATCAACGAGTCGTTCGGCTACCAGAAAAGCGACCAGTTGATGATGAAGCTGGCAGAGCGGCTTCGGCATTCTCTCCGGCGCGTCGATTCGCTGATGCGTATCGGGGGCGACGAGTTGGCTATTATTGTTGAGAAGGTCGAGGACTCTCTGGATATTACCCAGATTATTCGCAAGGTGGTCAACGCCCTTGATGAGCCGGTTACCATAGATGGCCAGACGGTAGTCGTCAGTGTCAGCCTTGGCGTTGCAACTTACCCGGAAGCCGGCGACAGCGCCGAAAATCTGTTGCGCCGGGCAAACCGGGCCATGTTTGAAGCGAAACGGGACCCGGGTACCAGCTACCGCTTCTACGACCGTCAGTTGCACATTTCCGCCGGTTACCAGCTTCGCCTGGAGGCAGACCTGCGTAACGCCCTTCGGGGCAAGGAGCTGGAGCTTTACTATCAGCCCCGGATTGATCTGGCCACCGAGGAAGTTCGGGGCGTGGAATGCCTGCTGCGCTGGAATCATCCGGAGCGTGGGCTTGTGGGGCCGGACGAATTCATCCCGGTGGCCGAGCGCAGCGGGTTGATCGTGCCCATTGGTTACTGGGTCATCGAGCAGGCCTGTAAGCGCCTGCAGGAATCCGCCGAACTCGGCTTCCCCGGCCTGGTGTTTGCCGTCAATCTGTCGTTCCGGCAGTTTCACGATCGCAAGATGACCGAGACCATTTTCCGCATCATCTTCAACGCCAACGTGGATACCAGCCTGCTGGAGCTGGAGCTGACCGAGAGTGCCATGATGCACGACCCGGAGTATGCCCAGCGCTGCCTGAGGGAGTTAAATCAGTTGGGTATCAGCTTCGCCCTTGACGATTTCGGAACCGGCTTTTCCTCTCTGAGCAATCTTCAGCATCTTCCTATCTCGCTGGTGAAAATTGACAAGTCGTTCGTGCAGGAACTGGGTAATTCGGCAGACGCCGAACACATTATCCGGGCCATCATCAGTCTGGCCCATAGCCTTCAGATCAGCGTGGTCGCCGAAGGTGTGGAAACCGAGGGGCAACTGGAGTTTCTGCGCCAGCAGCATTGCGATGAAATTCAGGGCTACTATTACGCCCGGCCCATGCCCTGGGCCGATCTTGTGCAATTCCTGAACAAGCGGGGTCAGGCCGCTTGCCTGCAGCAGTAAGCCGCTGTACCTTTGCTGGTTTATTGGCAAAGCATCAGACAGAGGTTGCATGAACAGTATCTCCAGGCGTATCGCCGACGAACTCGGTGTCCGCGAGCAACAGGTTAATGCCACTGTCGCTCTGCTCGACGAGGGAGCGACCGTCCCGTTTATTGCCCGTTACCGGAAAGAGATCACAGGCTCACTGGACGACAGCCAGCTGAGGAACCTGGAAGAACGTCTGCGCTATCTGCGGGAACTGGAAGACCGTCGTGCCACCATCCTCAAGAGTATCGAGGAGCAGGGCAAGCTGACCGATGAACTCAAGGCCAGCATCAACGAAGCAGATGCCAAGAACCGCCTGGAAGATCTTTACCTGCCGTACAAGCCCAAGCGCCGGACCAAGGCCCAGATTGCCCGCGAGGCTGGCTTGGAGCCCCTCGCCGACGCCCTCTACGACGATCCGACGCTGGATCCTGAAACCACCGCCCAGGGCTACCTGAACAAAGAAGTAGGCGTGGACGATACCAAGGCTGCCCTGGATGGCGCCCGGTACATTCTGATGGAGCGTTTTGCCGAGGATGCCGAGCTGCTGGGCAGCCTGCGTGACTTCATCTGGCAGGAAGGTCAGCTGAAAGTGACGGTGGTGGAAGGCAAGGAGAACGAGGGTGCGAAGTTCCGGGATTATTTCGACCACGTCGAGCCCCTGAAAAAAGTACCATCTCATCGTGCCCTGGCCATCCTGCGGGGCCGGAACGAGGGCGTTCTTGGCTACACCATTGTAATTGGCGATGCCGATGACGACCGCCGCGCACCCCATCCGGCCGAGCAGCGCATCGCCGCCCGCTGGAATATCCGGGACAACGGCCGTGCCGCCGACAAATGGCTCTCGGACGTGGTGCGCTGGACCTGGCGGGTGAAACTCTCCACCCAGATTGAAACCGATCTCATGGCGCAGGTGCGCGAAGCAGCTGAAACTGAAGCCATTAACGTCTTTGCTGCCAATCTCAAGGATCTTCTGCTATTGGCGCCGGCCGGTCCGCGCCCGACCCTGGGCCTGGATCCCGGGCTGCGAACCGGGGTAAAAGTAGCTGTTATTGATGGCACTGGTCAGGTGGCCGGTCACGGTGCCATTTTCCCCCACGCCCCCCAGAACCAGTGGGATCGTTCCATCGAGCAGCTGGCGGCCTGGTGTCGGGAATACAAGATCGAGCTGGTGGCCATCGGCAACGGCACTGCCTCCCGCGAGACGGAGAAGCTGGTTGCCGACCTCAGCAAGCGTTACCCCGAACTGAAGCTGGCCCGGATCGTGGTCAGTGAGTCCGGCGCCTCGGTCTATTCAGCATCCGAGTTCGCCTCCAAAGAACTGCCCGATCTGGATGTCACCATCCGTGGCGCGGTATCCATTGCCCGCCGGCTGCAGGATCCGCTGGCGGAGCTGGTCAAGATTGAGCCGAAATCCATAGGGGTAGGGCAGTACCAGCACGATGTCTCCCAGGTGCAGCTGTCCCGAAGCCTGGATGCCGTGGTGGAAGACTGTGTAAACGGCGTGGGCGTGGATCTGAACACGGCGTCAGCGCCATTGCTGGCAAGGGTCTCGGGCCTGAACCAGACCATCGCCCAGAACATCATTGAGTTCCGCAACCAGAACGGCATGTTCCGCAACCGGAAACAGCTGCTCAAGGTCACCCGGCTCGGTGACCGCACATTCGAGCAGGCGGCGGGCTTTCTGCGTATCGCCAGTGGCGAGAATCCCCTGGACCGGTCGTCCGTTCACCCTGAAGCCTATGGGGTTGTCGAGGCCATCGCCAGGAAAAATAATTGCAAGGTGGGTGATATCATCGGCGATTCTTTTTTCCTGCGTGGTCTGAACCCCCAGGATTACGTAACAGAACAGTTCGGTTTGCCGACTATCAAAGACATTATCTCTGAACTGGAGAAGCCGGGGCGTGATCCTCGCCCTGAATTCCGGTTTGCCAGCTTCGAGGAAGGCGTTGAGACCCTTAATGATCTCAAGCCCGGGATGGTGCTGGAAGGCTCGGTGACCAACGTGACCAACTTTGGCGCGTTTGTGGATATTGGTGTGCATCAGGATGGCCTGGTGCACATTTCCGCGCTGTCCCACACCTTTGTCAAGGATCCCCGGGAAGTGGTCAAGGCCGGAGATATCGTCAAGGTCAAGGTGATGGACGTGGATATCCCGCGCAAGCGAATTGCCCTGACCATGCGTATGGATGATCAGCCAGGCGAGAAAAATGAAGGCAAGCCGATGGCTGCCAATCGCACCGGAGCCAGTCGCAAGGGCGGTAACCGGAACGCCGGTAATGGCGGTTCCGGTCAGAAATCCCCACAGGGCGCCATGGCTGGTGCGCTGGCCCAGGCACTTGCCTCGGCGCGCAAGGACAGCTGACGGGTTTACAATCTTTTCACCGGCCGGTTGCTGACAAGACAGAGCCGGCCGCAGCAGGAGTCCGACCATGGCTGAATCCCGCCATTCCGTATTTCGTCAGTTCGCTGCCAGCGACTGGGATGGTTTTCTCAAGGGTGTTGAAAAAGAAGGGCTGCGGGTGGATCGCAACGGCTTCATCGCCCAGACCCCGCACCCCGAAGTCCTGGGTTCGGCACTGACCCACCCGAGGATCACCACCGATTATTCAGAGGCCTTGCTGGAGCTGATCACGCCGGTGTTCAACAGCACCGGGGGCATGCTGAAATCGCTGCGTGATATCCACACTTTCGTGCAGCAGAACCTTGGCGACGAGGTCTTTTGGGCGGCGAGCATGCCCTGTGAACTGGATGGCGATCCGAGTATTCCCATCGCTGAGTACGGCAGTTCCAACATCGGCCAGCTCAAGCATGTTTACCGGCAGGGTCTGGCGGTGCGTTACGGCCGTATGATGCAGAGCATCGCTGGCGCTCACTATAACCTCTCGCTGCCTGACAGTTTCTGGCAAAAGTGGCAGGAATTGCTCGGCAATGAGCAAAACCTGAAAGACTTCAAATCGGACCAGTATTTCTGGCTGATCCGAAACTTCCGCCGCCGTAGCTGGCTGCTGATGTTGCTGTTTGGTGCCTCGCCGGCGCTGGATGCCAGCTTCGTTGCCGGTGTCAGCCACGACCTCAGCCGGTTTGACGAACGCACCTGGTACGGTGAGTACGCCACCTCCCTGCGCATGGGGGATCTGGGTTACCACAACAATGCTCAGGCTTCCCTGAATATCTGTTTTAATGAGCTCAGTACCTACACCCAGACGCTGGACCGTGCCATCCATACCACCTGGCCGGCCTATGAGGACATCGGCATCCGCCGGGGTGATCAGTTTATCCAGATCAATACCAGCGTCCTGCAGATCGAAAACGAGTATTACAGTGCGATGCGCCCCAAACGCACGACACAGCGGGAAGAAAAGCCCATCCAGGCACTCGAAGCCCGGGGTGTGGAATACATCGAGGTGCGGTGTCTGGATCTTGATCCCTTTTCCCCGGTTGGCGTGAATGAGGCCCAGATCGATTTCCTGGATTTGTTCCTGCTCGACTGCCTGTTGTCGGACTCGCCCCGTATCGGCGATGAAGAGTGTGAGCGCCTGGACGACAACTACAAGGATGTGGTGGCCAACGGACGTTACCGTGAGTTGAAGCTTTGCCGTGGTGGGGCGCGCACCCCTGTGTCAGAGGCCGCGACTGATATTCTGGCGCAACTGGAGCCGTTGGCCGAGTTGCTCGACAGCTGGCAGGGGGGTGACACCTACCGCCGCGCCCTGGCTGCCCAGCGTGAAGTGTTGACTGGTGAATGGACGGTGCCGTCTGCCCGGGTCCTCGATGCCATGCGTTCTTCAGGCCTGGGGCACCGGGAATGGGGTATGGAAATGGCGCAACAGCATCAGCAAACCCTGAGGCAGGAAGGCCTTGATGCCAGTGTGCGCCAGGCGTTTGAAGCCATGACGGCAGACTCCCTGGCCGAGCAGGCGCAGATGGAGCGTGCCGATACCCTGCCGTTCAGTGAGTTTCTGGAGCAATACCTGGCTTCCTGAGCAGGGTGTTGGGGTACCGTCGCAGAAGTCTGCGGACCTGACGCACAGAAACCGAACTAAAGATTTGTCTCCCCCCCCCCCGGTCCGGCTGTTAATTTTTGTAACATCGGGATCGGGAGAGGCGGTTATGGCAAGGGATATCAAACTCGGCTGGGATGTGGAAGCGCTTAACAAGGCCTACCGTCAGGGCTTCATGGCTGCCAATATGGGCATGGATAAAACCCGCTGCCCCTATCGCGGTGAGGTCGTTATTGCGGCGTGGGAGGCTGGCTGGGAGGATGCCGATCAGGTGGCCCGGGATGACCGCGGCCAGGCAAACGATGTTTTTTCACGGATCGCCTGATTCGTCGGCGGGTTCCAGCCTTATTTTTGCACCACAAATTCTGTAAACAGGACGCCGGCAATGCTCTCGTCGGTCTGCTGTTCCTCCAATACCGCGTTTATTCGCCGCCTGGCTTCCTCGCGCAAGACCTCCTGGCCTTCCATGGACGTGAGGCGCCCGGTGTCGGTCTGCTCGCCAAACAGCATCACCAGTTCGTGTCTCAGGCGAGGCATGTGGGCTTCCAGCGCCGGCCGGGTGCTTGTGCTCCGGGCTCGCAGTGTCACGGCGGCTTTCAGGTAGGTCGGCTTGTTGCCAGAAGTGCCTACGTGGGTCACAAAAGGCGGATCCATACTGATGTAGTCGGTTACGCCGCGGTCCTCTTCAGCCACTTCCTCTTCGGTATTTTCCTCATCCTGGGAAATGGCGGGTAAGGGGATCATTGCAAACAACAGCAACAGGAGCGTCAGAACGGATTTTGGCTGGCGTGTCATAGGCTTGAAGTTGATCGTGGTTTAGGGTTAAGTGACGAGAATAGCAGGCCCCGTGGCCGCTTGCAGTTTCAATTCACTATTCGAGGTGTTCTTTTGACCAGCAGATGGGTTTTCGGGCTTATTTTCCTTGTATGTGCCGCGCTTCTGGGTGTGGCTTTTTATATGGAGCATGTGATGGGTCTGGAGCCCTGCCCGCTTTGCTGGTTACAGCGTTTTGGCTTCATGGGAGCTGGTCTGGTGAGTTTCCTGGCCTTCCTTCAGGGCCCCACCGGATTCGGCGTTCGTATCTATGGTTTCCTGCTTGTGCTGACTGCCGGAGCAGGATTGGGTGTCGCCGGTCGGCAACTGTGGCTGCAGAGTCTGCCGGCAGACCAGGTGCCTGCGTGTGGGCCGTCGGTTGACTATATGCTGGATGTCCTGCCCTGGTTTGAGGTTCTGTCTACTGCACTCAAGGGCACCGGAGACTGCGCCGAAGTGGTGTGGCGATTCCTCGGATTGAGCATCCCAGGCTGGACCGCTGTGTTTTTCTCGGTGCTGGTCATTACCGGCCTGGTTGTGATGTTTCGTCGGCAAAAACCCCGGGAATGGATTCGGAGCTGAAACGGTTGCGGGGGACCTTAGCCATGGGGTAACTTGATCCAAACCCAATAAAAATCAAAACCGAAACAGAAGTACCGAAGACAAGCGGGGAACAGGCGTCATGTTGGAAAATTGCCGGAATGCCAGGGAGCGCTGGGGCGGCGTCAGCGAACTGATAGATCGTTGGCTCAAGGAACGTCAGGAGCTACTGGTGCATTACTGCGACCTGTCCGGGGAGAATGACTTCTCGCAGACGGAAGCATTGAAAGAAAAGTTTGTGCGCCTGTGTGAGGTGCTGGTGGATTATGTCTCTACCGGCCACTTCGAAATCTACGAGCAACTGGTCCGTGAAGCCAGGGAATTCAACGACGGCGGCCTGGAATTGGCTGCCAAGGTTTACCCCCGGATTGAGCAGACCACTGAAGTTGCCCTCAACTTCAATGACCGTCTGGATGGCCGGGAATTGTCGGAAGAGGATGTCAAAGAACTGTTCGGCGAGTTGTCGAAGCTGGGTGAAACTCTGGAGACCAGGTTCGAGATGGAGGATTTCCTGATCGAACACCTTCACAATGCCCATGCCGGCAAAGTGGCCTCTGCCTGAGAATCGCCTGAATAAAAAAAGCCCCAGCCGGTAACGCCGGACTGGGGCTTTTTTGTGGCCGCGCCAAAACTCGCTGCGGCCGGCTCGGGCTCAGTCGCCAGAGCCAGGGTTGATTTTGAGCAGTTCGACATCAAACACCAGGGTCTCGTTTGGTCCGATCGCCCGGTTACCACCCGGGCCATAAGCCAGGTCGGATGGAATGTAGAGCTTGTAACGGGCACCCTCACTCATCAGCTGCAGGCCTTCGGTCCAGCCGGGAATCACCTGGTTCAGGGCGAAGGTTACCGGCTCGCCGCGCTCGCGGGAGCTGTCAAATACCTCACCTGACAGCAGTTCACCGGTGTAATGCACCTGAACGGTGTCGGTTGCTGCCGGCTTTTCGCCGTCACCTTGCTCAAGCACTTCGTACTGCAGGCCGGATTCGGTGGTTTCCACACCTTCACGCTCTGCGTTCTCTGCAAGGAAGGCTTCGCCGGCATCCAGGTTCTTCTGGGCCAGTTCTTCCATCTGCTTGCCCTGCTCTTCCTGCAGCTGCTGCTGATATGTCATCAGGGCCTGCTGGATTTCTTCGCGGCTCATGCGCTTGGCTTCATCATCGCCGGCGTGGCCATGCTGGATGCCCTGGAGGAACTGGTCCATTTGCAGGTTCGGCAGGTCGTTACCCATGCGCTCACCCAGAACCAGGCCCATGCCATAGCTGACCTTCTGGTCGGTAGATTCCAGTTTCGGTTGTTCCGGGGCTTCGGGCGGTGTGGAACAGCCGGCAACGAGGCCAGTCACTGCCAGTGCAAGGAGCGTTTTCTTCATTGCATTGTCCTTTAACGTCGGTGCTCGGGGCAGGGCCCCGCGATGTGTTTGTCAGAACGCAGAAGGTAACGGGTTCTGGCGTCAGATGCCACTGAACATGTGTTAAGAAAACGGACGCGTTAACTCAGCTGCCGTTGGTGCCGGCAGAGGACGGTCCCAGAGAGAAAGGGGCATTGTAGGGTGATCGCCAATCTGTTTCCGGTTCCTGGGGCTGAAGGCGCGGAAAGGCCTTGTCACGCCGTTCTATGGCAAGGGTGTTCCAGCGGCCCTGTTCGGGCGGCTGGTCAGCATAGTGCCAGTTGCCGTCGGTATCTTGCCATTTGAACACAATCTCGGGCCCCTCGGTGGGAATGGGTGAGGGCACCAGCCCTTCGAAAGCGGGAATTTCCGGTTGTTCCTCTTCTGCCACTGGTTCGGATACCTGCTCGGGATCGTTCAGACCGAAGAAGATGAGCAATAACAGCAATCCGAGAGCCGGAAATGAGAGCCGTATTAGCCATTTCATCATCATGGCTGGTGGTCTCCCTTTGGAAAGTGGGCCAGGGTATCGGCCAGTGTATTCAGCAGGGGCCTGGCACTGTCCTCAATCGATGAGGTCGGTGCCGCCGCAAACAGATTGTTGATGATCAGCGTGTCGCGTCCCTGCATGTCAGCGTGTTCCGGGTTGTTGGTCATTAGCGTTCGCCAGCTCAGGGCCAGTTCGATCTGTTCGGCTTCAAGCTCCAGGCCCGCGATGCCGGAGCGAAGCTTTTGACAGTTGTCGGCGTTGCCGGGCAGCGATTTTCTCGCACTGCGCAGCGCAACGGTTACACGGTTGCGCCACTCTGTTACGGTAGCGTCCTCGACCCCTGCGAAGACCCTGCCAGAGAGTGCAAGCCAGGCGGCACTGAGAATCCGTGTCACGCTCCAGCCCTGATTCTGCAGCGCCAGGCAGCTGTTCTGAACGCCCGGACGTTTCCAGAACGCCAATGCAAAACGCCAGAGCGGGTTCTCCGGTTCCATATCGGCTGGCAATTCCAGCGGCGGTGTCGAAAAATCCGGGATGGTAGCCGAGCCGACCGACATAGGCGCTGTGCCTTCCCTGAACACTTTACGTTGATAAAATGAAAACATGTTAACGATAACCGATCTCAGTTTACAACGGGGCGGCCTCTGGTTGCTAGAATCCGTCAGCCTGACGGTGCAACCCGGTCAGCGTGTCGCTATCGTGGGTGCCAATGGTGCCGGCAAATCCAGTCTTTTCCAGCTCTTGCTGGGCCAGTTGGCGCCGGAGCAGGGCGCGGTCTCCCTGCCCGGTGGTTGCCGGATTGCCCATATGGCGCAGGAAATCGAAGCGACCAACCGTAGCGCCCGGGATTTTGTCCTTGATGGCGATCTGGATTTGCGTCGCCTGGAAGCGGAGCTTGCAACGGCGGAAAGCGCCGGTGATGACCATGCTATTGCCCGAATACACGGGGAACTGGATGTGCACGAGGCCTGGTCTGCAGCCCGCAGGGCCGAGGCTTTGCTGCGGGGGCTGGGATTCACTGACGAAGATGCCGACCGCCCGGTGTCGGCGTTTTCCGGTGGCTGGCGGATCCGGCTGAACCTGGCCCAGGCTCTGATGCGACCTTCCGATCTGCTGCTTCTGGATGAACCCACCAATCACCTGGATCTGGATGCCTGTCTGTGGCTCGAGAACTGGCTGCGCCGCTACCCCGGGACTCTGCTGTTTATCTCTCACGACCGTGATTTCATGGATCGGGTCGCCACCCATGTGGTGCACTTCGACCGGCGAAATCTGGAGCTGTATACGGGTAATTACTCAGCCTTTGAAGGGCAGCGGAGTGAGCGTCTGGCCCAGCAGCAGGCCGGTTTCGAGCGCCAGCAGGCCAGGATCGCCGAAATCCAGCGCTTCATCGACCGATTCAAGGCCAAGGCCACCAAGGCCCGGCAGGCCCAGAGCCGCGTCAAGGCGCTGGAGCGAATGGAGCGCATTGCTCCGGCCCATATTGATTCGCCCTTCAGTTTTGAATTCCCGGTGGCTGAAAAGGTCTCCAATCCCCTGTTATCGATCCGCAATGGCAAGGCCGGCCACGGCAGTACCCCAATCCTCGAAGGAATTAACCTGACCCTGCTGCCCGGCAGCCGGATTGGCCTGCTGGGCCCCAATGGCGCCGGCAAGTCCACGCTGATGGATGCGCTTAGGGGCGAGGGCACTTTGTTGTCCGGGGATCGCACCTGTGGCGAGCATCTGGCTATCGGCTATTTTGCCCAGCATCAGCTGGAGTCGCTGGATCTGGATGCCAGCCCTTTCCTGCATCTTCAGCGTCTGTCCCCAAAGGCTTCAGAACAGAGTATCCGGAACTTCCTGGGTGGCTTTGATTTTCATGGTGATGAAGCCCTGAGCGCTATCCGATCGTTTTCCGGTGGCGAAAAGGCCCGGGTGGCGTTGGCTGTGATTGCCTGGCAAAAACCGAACCTGCTCCTGCTGGACGAACCGACTAACCATCTGGACCTGGAAATGCGCCAGGCTCTGACTATGGCGCTGCAGAACTTTGAAGGTGCCATTGTGGTGGTCTCACACGACCGGCATCTGCTGAGAAATACGGTGGACGAGTTCTGGCTGGTCAATGACGGCCGGGTAACGGAATATCAGGGCGACCTGGAGGATTACGAGCGTTGGCTGGCGGACCGTCGGAAAGACGACACGGAAGCACCAAAACGAATGCCAGCCGGGCAGCAGGCTGTCGAAGAGATTGCCGAGGCGGTGGGTGAGAGTGCCGAGGATCGGAAGGCGCGCAAGCGGGTCGAGGCCGCACTTCGTCAGAAGCTCAGTCCCTATCGTAAGAGGCAGAGTGCGCTGGAAAAGGAAATGGATCAGCTTCAACAGAAGCTGTCAGCTCTGGAAGAGCAGCTGTCCGACCCGGGCCTTTACGACGACAGTGGCAAGGCGCGCCTTAAAGAGCTGTTGGGTGAGCAGGCTACTGCAACCGCCCGCCTCGGAGAGGTGGAGGCACAGTGGCTTGAGGTCAGTGAAGAAGTGGAATCGCTGGAGGCAGAGCTGGCCGGCTGAACGCGGTCAGCCCGCGTTCAGCTCCAGAACAAAATCCTGTTTGGCGAGATAGTCCCGCTCGTTTTCCAGGTCGGCCAGGGTCAGTGGCCTGTCATCCAGCCAGCCTGATGGAAACTCCAGCCTCAGCTTGTCCTTGTGCGCAGTCAGCGTGAAGGCCGGAGGTGTTTCCATATTGCGGGGGTGTTGAATCAGAACGGCCAGGCGCACCAGTACACAAAGGTAACGAAGCCTTGCGATGTCTTCCGGGTCCAGCCCTTCAAAGATCGCAGAGGCAAACTTGCGTCGGTGGCCACGCACCAGTGTGGCAAGGTCCCGCTGGAACTGTTGGGAGAAGCCGGGCAGGTCCGAGTAGCGCAACAGGTAGGCACCGTGCTTGTGATACTGGCTATGGGAAATGGTCAGGCCGATCTCGTGCAGCCGGCAGGCCCAGCGCAGGACTTCTTCATCAGTTGCTGTGTTCAGGCCCCATGCATCGGCCACCTGCTGCCAGGCGGCCACGGCAGTTTCCTCTACGGCGGCACCGTGTTCCTGATCTACATGGTAACGCTCCTGCAGGGCGGATATGGTTCGCTCGCGCACATCCTCGTGCTGGATACGCCCGACAATGTCGTAAAGCAGGCCTTCGCGGAGGGCGCCGTCGGCGAACGACATATCCCGGATGCCCAGAGACTGGAATGCCCCCATCAGGATGGCAAACCCCGCCGGGAAGATGCTCTGGCGATCCGAACGTACACCCAGGTCCCCCAGTTTCTCCGTTTTGCCCATATCCACCAGGCGCTTGCGAAGCTCCTGCATGGCGGCGAGGGTAATGGTGCCGTCGGTGATTTTCAGGGTCGCCAGTATGCTGGCGATGGCCTTGATCGAGCCGGATGAGCCAACCGCGCTCTGCCAGCCCACAGAACGGTAGTGCTGGCGGATATTAAGCAGTTCCTGCTCGGCGTGCGTCACAGCCTTGTCCATCTGCCGCTTGGTGATCTTGCCGTCCGGGAAATACCGGTTCCGGAACGATACGCAGCCCATGTGCAGGCTCTCAAGCTCCTGGGGTTCGAACCGCTGGCCGATGATGAACTCGGTGCTGCCCCCGCCGATATCGATTACCAGCCGACGGCCGATGTCGTCAGACAGGGTGTGGGAGACACCCAGGTAGATCAGGCGAGCTTCCTCCCGACCGGCAATGATCTCCACCGGATAGCCCAGAACCTCCTCGGCCCGCGCCATGAACTGATGGGCGTTGCGGGCGACCCGAAGCGCGTTGGTGCCGACAATTTGCACCGCCTCCGGAGGCATCCCCTTCAGCCGCTGGGCGAACCGGCCCAAGCAGGCCAGGGCGCGTTCCTGGGCATCTTCGGTCAGTCGATTGTACTGATCCAGTCCGGCACCAAGCTGAACTTTTTCTCCCATCTTCTCGAGGGTCCGGATTTCCCCATGCACTAGTCGGGCAACCACCATGTGGAAGCTGTTCGAGCCCATGTCGATGGCTGCCAGCACCTCGGGTGCGGATACAGCTTTTTCGGCGGTGGATGCGGCCGTCACGTGGTCGGAATCCTTTTGATGTGAACGTGCGGGGTACTATAAGCGAAATCCCTCAGGCCTGTCAGTAACCGGAAAACCCGGTATCTGGCCGGGGTCAGGCATGGATCGACCCATGGTAGTGGATCTACCGCTTCACATCCGGCTGATCAATCGCGTAAAGTATGTCTTACAGTGATTTGGGTGAAAGGTTGTCTGCAAACTTGGGCAACCTTCAGCAACAGTCAACAGCACCTGTGCCCGGTCGGGTAATTCCCCGGGATATGCCGTTGTGCAGCAGTAGTGCATGAATCAGGAAAAGGTAATGAGCGGAAATATCGTAAATGTAACCGACGCTTCTTTTGAGCAGGATGTTCTGCAGTCCGACGTCCCCGTACTGGTGGACTACTGGGCCGAGTGGTGCGGTCCCTGCAAGATGATTGCGCCGGTGCTTGAAGAGATTGCCGACGAATACGACGGCAAACTGAAAGTCTGCAAGCTCAACATTGACGAAAACGAGCAGACCCCGCCGAAGTTCAACATCCGTGGCATCCCCACTCTGATGCTGTTCAAGAACGGCAATGTGGACGCCACCAAAGTCGGCGCACTCTCCAAATCCCAGCTGGCGGCCTTCCTGGACAGCAATCTTTGATCGCTGACGGGTCACCAGAAGCCGCCCCTGAACCGAGGTTCACGGGCGGTTTTTTATGGCCGGTTACTTCCAGCCTTGGGATCGCGTCAGATCCGATTCTTTCTGCTCTACCCAGTGCTCTCCATCCGACGCAATTTCCTTCTTCCAGAAGGGTGCTGAGGTCTTCAGAGCATCCATGATGAACTCGCATGCCGCAAAGGCATCTCCACGGTGGGCACTGCAAATCCCCACGAATACAATCTGGTCGCACAGTGCCAGCCGCCCCACCCGGTGAATCACCCGGGCCTTGCGCACATCCCAGCGCATTGAGGCGTCGTCAATAAGCCCCTGGATTACCTGTTCCGTCATCCCGGGATAATGTTCCAGGTAAAGCCCCGTAACACCCTGCAGATCACCACTGTCCCTTACCAGACCGGTAAACGTCGCAATGGCACCTGTGCCAGCATCGCTGTCACGGAGAGCGGCGTATTCGGTGGCAACATCAAAATCATCAGACTGGACCGAAATCATCTCAACCTCCGGTTACCGGTGGGAAAAAAGCCAGCTCATCGCCGGCTTTTACCTCGGAACCCGGTTTCGCCATGGCCTGGTTGATCGCGATCATCACGGGCTGATCGCCCTGCAGCTGGCTCCAGGGCCCGCCCTGCTGAGCCAGTTCTGCCAGCACATCGCCTGCAGTCAGACCGGGCCTGGCGTCGATAGCCAGCAGGTCGGTTTTCAGCTCCTCGCGAAGCCGGGCAAAGAAACGTACCGTAATCGTGTTATCACTCATGGTCAGCTCAACAGTTCCGCAAACGAATAGTAGGTTAGCAGGTCGCCGGGGTTTACCGTGGTATTTTCGGGTACCACGGCCAGACCGTCCGCCCAACAAGTAGAGCTCAGGATGCCGGAGCTCTGATTGGGGTATGCGGCTACCACCGGCTCTGATCCCCGAGTTTCTTTCCGGGCCCTGACAAACTCCCGGCGTATCGACGGCGAGGCAATGGCAAAGTCTGCCGGTATCCGCTCGCCGGAAAGCGTTTTAGGGTTCCGCCCCTGGCGTTTCCGGATATACGGCATGCCCACCATCATAAGAGTGACCAGTACAGACCCCGGGTTACCGGGTAATCCCAGCACAGGCGTGCCGCCGATCGAGCCAAAAGCAACGGGCTTCCCGGGTTTGATCGCCATTTTCCAGAGCGACAGACCGCCGGATTCCTCCAGCACCGCGCGCACGTGGTCTTCCTCACCCACGGATACGCCCCCGCTGGTGATAACCAGATCGGCGGACTCCGCCGCACGTAGCAGCGTTTCGCGGGTAGCCTCGCGTTTGTCCCTCAGCGTCTCGCACAGCACGACGTCGCAGCCGGCCTCGGTGAGTAGCCCCATCAGGGTAAAACGATTGCTGTTATAGATCTGTCCCGGCCCGAGGGGCGCGCCGGGGTCTACCAACTCGTCGCCTGTTGAAAGGATGGCGACTTTAAGCCGCGCCAGAACGGCAACCCGGGCAACGCCCATGGAAGCCAGTAATCCCATTTCGTTGGGGCGCACCTGTGTGCCTTTTGACAAAGCCAGGTCGCCCCGGGTCAGATCCTGGCCCCGGCGGCGAACATTCTGACCTTCGTCCACCTCTGCCTGGACAAGAATGCCGGCGTCCGTCAGCTCAATCCGCTCCTGCATGACCACCGAGTCGGCACCCTCGGGAATCTCCGAGCCGGTAAAAATGCGCGCGGCAGTGCCGGGCTCCAGGGGCTTTGGCGCCTCACCGGCCGGAATCCGCGCCGAGACCGGTATGGGCTGGTCGCCATGCAGATCCTGTTTGCGCAGGGCGTATCCGTCCACTGCACTGTTATCTGCCGGCGGTACGTCAGCCGGTACATAGTGATTCTCAGCGAGGACGCGGCCCAGGGAATCGGCCAGGGCTAGGGTTTCAACCCTGGTGACCACCGGCGCTTCCGACAACAGGTGATCCAGGGCCTCTTCCAGGGGCATGAGGTTTGGCTTGGCCATGAAATCTGAACTCCGATCGGTATGTCTTCTGCCTCAGCGCTTGGCGCGCTGTCCAATGACTTCGTTAAGCCGCGGCATAGGCTTCTCGGGTTTGCGCAAGACCAGCCCCGAGAAATTGCACGGCGTATGCCGGCTGTCCAACTGACTGAGGAGGATGCCGTTCCAGCCGGTACGACAGGCGCCGGTCGAGCCGGGCAGGCAGAAAATCACGGTATGGTTCGCCATGCCCGCCATCGCCCGCGACTGGACCGTGGAGGATCCAATCTCAGCGGCGGACAGGCGACGGAATTCCTCACCAAAGCCTTCAATGGTTTTATCCAGCAAAGGCCTGATTGCCTCCGGTGTGCTGTCCCGTTCAAGCAGGCCGGTACCACCGGTAATGATCACTGCGTGCACTTCCGAGTCGGCGATCCAGTTGGACATCAGCGCCCGCACCAGATAGACATCGTCAGGCAGGATCCGGCGGGCGACCAGGTTGTGGCCGGCTTCGACCACGCTGTCCTCCAGAAACTGCCCGGACGTGTCCTGTTCAGGCCCACGGGTATCGGAGACGGTCAGCAGGGCAAGGTTCAGGGGTTTCATTTCGGTACTGGGTACACTGCTCATGGATGGGCTCCAGAATCGTTGAAAAGTTGTTATACGCCAGTATCGCCATCACGGGCTTTTAATGGAAGGGAGTAACCCATCAGGGGGAGGCGCCAAAGGCCGGTTGTGGCCGATTTGGCGTGAAATTGCTGTTAATTTGTGCAGTGCACTTGACATTCGCCAGTCAGGTGGCCGATGATCGCTCTTGCCCGGCGAACGGTTGTTCCCACTCTCTGGCTTCAGTACCTTAATTCCGGACTCCATCTACACCGGTTGCTCCAACTGGCCAGCACCAAGTTCAGCGTTTTTTTACGATCAATACGTTCAGGGGCACCCCTGTCATTCCAATACTCGTTTACTTCCATTCCTGAAAATCCAACAAACTATGAATCTTACTGAACTCAAGCAGAAATCCGTGCCCGAATTGCTCGATATTGCGCAAGAGATGGGCCTCGATAACCTGGCTCGTTCGCGCAAACAGGATGTGATCTTCACCATCCTGAAGAGACACGCAAAAAGCGGCGAAGACATCTACGGCGACGGCGTACTGGAAATTCTGCAGGACGGCTTCGGCTTCCTCCGTTCCGCTGACGCCTCCTACCTGGCAGGGCCTGACGACATCTATGTCTCTCCGAGTCAGATCCGCCGTTTCAACCTGCGCACGGGCGACACGGTTGCCGGCAAGATTCGCCCGCCCAAAGACGGTGAGCGCTACTTTGCCTTGTTGAAGGTCAGCGAGATCAATTTCGACAAGCCGGATAACGCCCGAAACAAGATTCTCTTCGAGAACCTCACACCGCTGTTCCCGGACGAGCGTCTGATGCTCGAGGCCGGTAACGGCAGTACCGAGGACCTCTCCTCCCGGGTCCTGGACCTGGTGGCGCCCATCGGCAAAGGCCAGCGTGGGCTTATCGTTTCCCCGCCCAAGGCCGGTAAGACACTGCTGATGCAGAGCATCGCCCAGTCCATCACCCGTAATAATCCAGAGTGCCATGTCATGGTACTGCTGATTGACGAGCGGCCAGAGGAAGTGACCGAGATGCAGCGCACCGTGCGCGGCGAAGTCATCGCCTCCACCTTTGACGAGCCGCCGGCCCGTCACGTCCAAGTGGCCGAAATGGTGATTGAAAAGGCCAAGCGTCTGGTCGAGCACAAGAAGGACGTGGTTATCCTGCTGGATTCCATCACCCGTCTTGCTCGCGCCTACAACACTGTGATTCCGTCCTCCGGCAAGGTCCTGACCGGTGGTGTTGACGCCCACGCCCTGGAAAAACCCAAGCGCTTCTTCGGTGCCGCCCGTAACGTGGAAGAAGGCGGAAGCCTGACCATCCTTGCCACGGCGCTGGTCAACACCGGTTCCAAGATGGACGAGGTTATCTACGAGGAGTTCAAGGGCACCGGCAACATGGAGATCCATCTGGATCGCAAGATTGCCGAGAAGCGGACCTATCCGGCCATCAACATCCGAAGCTCCGGCACGCGTCGTGAGGATCTGCTGATGAGCGAGGCGGATATCCAGCGGGTCTGGATCCTGCGCAAGCTCCTGCATTCCATGGACGACGACACCGCCGCCATCGAGTTTCTGCTGGACAAGCTCAGGGACACCAAGACCAACGACGAGTTCTTCCAGTCCATGAAGCGTCGTTGATCTATCTCTAGCCAGGACTAGCGCCTCTGGTTTGGGGGCGGGCAGAGCCGGGGAGAACCTCCCCGGACACGCCGTGAACCCATCCCTGGGGGCTCGGCATTGCCATCCCTGGCAATGCACGGTTCTGGGAGGTTCTCCACGGCTCCGCCGTTCTGGCCAAGTGCGCGCATCCTGTTCCAACTGCCTTGAAAGCAGTCCAGCGACCACCGATCTCCGTAGTACTGGCATATCTGAACGGAGTAACCGATGAAATACAACGACCTGCGAGACTTCATTGACCAGCTGGAGAAGCTGGGTGAGCTAAAACGAATCAGCGTAGAAGTCGACCCCGATCTCGAAATGACCGAAATCTGCGACCGTACACTGCGGGCAGGTGGTCCTGCGTTGTTGTTTGAAAACCCCAAGGGCCACGATATGCCGGTGCTGGCCAACCTGTTCGGGACACCGAAACGGGTGGCTCTGGGTATGGGGCAGGATAACGTCACTGCGCTCCGGGATATCGGTAAGCTGCTGGCGTTTCTGAAGGAGCCGGATCCCCCCAAGGGTTTCCGGGATGCCATCGAAAAGCTGCCGCTGTTCCGGCAGGTGATGCGCATGAGTCCCAAGGTACTGCGTTCCGCGCCCTGCCAGGATGTCGTGATCGAAAAGGATCAGGTGGATCTGTACCAGATTCCGGTGCAGCACTGCTGGCCTGGCGATGCCGGGCCGCTGGTAACCTGGCCACTGGTGATTACCCGCGGGCCTCATAAAGAGCGCCAGAACCTGGGTATCTACCGGCAGCAGGTTATCGGCCGCAACCGTCTGATCATGCGCTGGCTGAGTCATCGCGGTGGTGCCCTGGATTTCCAGGAGTTCCAGAAAGCGAATCCGGGCCAGCCCTATCCGGTTGCTGTGGCGCTGGGCGCCGATCCGGCGACCATTCTCGGGGCGGTAACGCCGGTGCCTGATACGTTGTCGGAATACGCCTTTGCCGGGCTGCTTCGCGGCAGCCGGACCGAGTTGGTCAAGGCAGGCCTTAGTGATCTGCAGGTGCCGGCGAGCGCCGAGATCGTGCTGGAAGGCTTTATCTATCCTGATGACATGGCACCGGAAGGGCCGTTCGGTGATCACACCGGCTATTACAACGAAGTGGACCACTTCCCGGTGTTCACCGTAGAACGGGTCACTCATCGCCGGGACCCGATTTATCATAGTACCTACACCGGCCGTCCGCCTGATGAGCCGGCGATTCTCGGGGTGGCTCTTAACGAAGTCTTTATTCCGATTCTGCAGAAGCAGTTCCCGGAGATCGTGGATTTTTACCTGCCACCGGAAGGCTGTTCCTATCGCCTTGCAGTGGTGACCATGAAGAAACAGTACCCGGGCCATGCCAAACGGGTAATGATGGGGGTATGGTCGTTCCTGCGGCAATTCATGTACACAAAGTTTGTGATTGTCACGGATGACGACGTGAATGCCCGCAACTGGGAAGACGTGATATGGGCGATCACCACCCGGATGGATCCTACGCGGGATACCACGTTGGTGGAGAATACGCCTATTGATTATCTGGACTTCGCCTCTCCGGTCTCCGGCCTTGGGTCCAAGATGGGCATGGATGCCACCAACAAGTGGCCGGGTGAGACCACCCGGGAATGGGGTGAGCCGATCGCCATGACCGACGACGTAAAAAAGCGTGTCGACGAGATGTGGGATACCCTCGGCATTGAAAGTCCGGCATCCCGCCCCGACTGATAGGGGCAGTGAACCCAGGGCGGTGTGGCTTTGGCCGTCTGGTGTCGCCTTCACTGCGGCGTCGCAGGCAGACCTGCTCGGCGCTGCCGCGAGGGCCGGCATTGCTGTGCCGGCGGCCTGCCGGAACGGGGTATGTGAAATCTGCGAGGCCCGATTACTCAAGGGGGCCGCGCTTAATACCCGAAACCAACAGACTATAGGGGTCGGCGAGCGTTTGATGATGTGCCGAAGCATCGCGCTCACGGACCTGGAACTGGAGATATCCGCCGTTATGGCAGCTGGAAACAATCAGCCTGGCAAGTTTCAGGCAAAGGTCGTGGACGTAAGGTCCATCAGTCACGATGTCTATCGCGTTGAGCTGCAGCTTCCGCGGCGTCGGGAGCTGTCGTTTCATGCCGGACAATATCTGTCGGTCAATCTGCCTGATGCTGACCCCTGTTACTTTTCCATCGCCAGCAGCCCATCGGCCCAGAACATCGAGTTGCATATCCAGGCGACCCCCGAGTGGGTCTCTGCGCAGAAAGTCATTGATGCCCTGACGTCCGGTGGGGAAGTGACGCTGGAGCTGCCCCATGGCAAGGCGTGTCTGGCATCAGCACCAACGAAACCGCTGTTGCTGGTGGCTGCCGGCACCGGCTTTGCCCAGATGAAAAGCCTGGTGGATTACCTCCGGGAAACGTCCTATGATCAGGCGGTGAAGTTGTACTGGGGGGTGCGTCGGCACGAGGACATGTACCTTCGCGCCCTGGCACAGCAGTGGCAGGACGAATGGCCGCGTTTCACGTTCCTGCCGGTGGTGGGGGATGACGAGGATAATGACTGGGCTGGCCATCACGACCAGCTGGTTCGTGCGGTTCTTGCTTCCGGTATGGACTGGAACAATGTGGAAGTCCATGCCAGCGGTTCGCCCACCATGGTGTATACCCTGATGGATGCCCTGGTAGATGCGGGCCTGCCCGAGCAGGCGTTCTTCTCCGACGTGCTGGAGTACGCACCAAGGACCTGAATCAGGCCCTCGGCATCGGCAGTTCCGGCAGCCCGTTATCCTTGGCCAGCCCCTGCATCAGCAGTTTGACGCTGGCCTCTTCCTCGCCCATATGGGCATTCAGGCGGCTCAGCTCTGCCAATGCCTCCCGGCTGCGTTTCAGCCGGAGGCTGGTTTCGAAATATTCCCGGGCCTTGCCCCAGAGTTCGTTGCGAAGGCTCAGTCGGCCCAGGGCCAGCAGGAGCTCGGGGTTATTCGGCCGGTCCTTGAGCCACTGTTCGGCCAGCAGCAATTGTTCATCCGGCTTCTGGCCCTTCACCCGTCCGTAGAGGTTGATCAGCTCATCACTCCAGTGGTTGCGCAGTACCTTGCGCAACAGGGTTTCGGTCTGTACCTCGTCGCCAAGGCCTGCGAGCAGGCGGGCGTAATCGCGAATGGTGTATTCGTCGCGGCGCAGGAATCCCGGGAGTTCATCCCAGAGCCGGGTGAGCGGTTCCAGCGACGCTTCGGGATCCTGTTTCTGCTGGCGTCGGCAGTCTTCTGCGGCCCGCTCCAACAGGTTATGCCAGACCTGCCGTTCAAGATCGTTGAGTTCCGCTTCGGGCAGCACGCTGCGCTTGCGCAGCTCGGGCAACAGTCTGGACAATTCCCGCCAGTCTTCCAGCCGCAGGTAGGTGCTTTTCAAAAGCTTTAGTACAAAAGGATGGTGAGGCGACTGCTTGCGCAGGCGAATCAGGGTGGCCAGAGCCTGCTCCAGTCGGTTGCCGGCCAGTTGCAGCTGCGCCTGGGTTATGCCCACCGCCATGTCAGAGCCCGGGGTGCTGTCGAAGGCCTTGCGCAGCAATTCGTCCACAGCCTCATGATCACCGGACTCGAACGATGCCTGGGCCGCAGCGAGATAATTGATCAGGGGCGTGTCGGCATGGCTGGCGGAGGATGTCAGCAGTTTGCGGGCTCTGGGCCAGTTGCCCTCGGCCAGCGACAGCAAACCCTGTGTGGTCCGACGCCGGGCGCGGCGTTCATTGCCCCGGGCAATCCAGCCCGCCACCAGGCCGGTGCTGGTTCTGAGTCTGCGGATAAGGTTGATGGTCAGGACTGTCAGGATGATCAGGGCAAGGATAACGCCCAGGCCCACCCAGAAGTTGGTTTCAATCAGGTAATGGCCAAGGCTGATCCGGATGTAGCCCAGATCATATTGCAACCCGAGGGACAGACCGGTGCCAATCAGCAGTGCCAGCAGGATGATCAGTAACAGACGAATCATGAATCGTCGCCCCCATTACCGCCACCGGCGTTATCCTCGCCATTTCCATTGTTGGCATTGAGGCGTCCGGCCAGCCGTTCCTTGAGCAGGCCCAGAGACTGACTGATATCCGGCAGCTCCGGATCCACGTTTTTCTGTGCCAGCTCGGCCAGGGTGTCGCTCAGGGCGGTGACCCGGGGGTTGCTTGCGTTGTACCAGTCGTCAATGGTGGTTCGGGCCTTGGTAAGGGCTCGCTCATACAGAGGCTGATTGCCCCGCAATACCGCCATCTCGGCCTCTTCCAGCATCAGCTGGAGGTTGAGTCGGGCATAGGCGCTCTGGTCGGGGGACAGCAGCGGCTTTACAGGCTCGTCCATGCGACGCACAACCACCACCTGCATCAGGGTTGATTTCACCTTGTTCCAGGCCTGTGCAATGGCGCCAGGCTCGCTGTCGGCGTCTTCCTCTGCCCCGGTATTTACGACAAAACCGGGCGCGTTTTCGCTGATCAGGGCCTGGTCGGTGAGCTGATGAATGCTGTCGATCGCCGCTTCCAGTTTCAGGTAGAGGCCGGTGCGGTCCACGCCGGTAAGACCCTTGAGCGCCAGAATTTCGCGGGCCAGCTGCTGGCGAACCGGGTAAACGCCGATGTCGTCGGATTCGGCCAATACTTCATCGGCCGCTTCCAGGGCCGACATGGCGCCGCGAATGTCTTTTTCGATCATCAGCCGCTGGTTGGCAATGCGCAGCAGGTATTCCGCCTCTGCCAGCAACCAGTCGGTACGTGTGCGATTTCCGGCTTCCAACAGTTCACGGGCATTGTGGTCGATCTGGCGCTGTTGGGTGGCAATCAGCTCACGCTGGCTCGCCAGCTTCTGCTCCAGGGATTGCAGGCGCTGGCTCTGTTGGCTGCCGCGGTCACCATAAAGATCTTCCAGCTGGGCGGTGTCCTGTTGCAGACCCTCGAGCGTCTGCATGACGGCCTGGTGGTTGTTCCACTGTTGCCAGCTCCAGAGGGCCAGGGCAAGCGCGATGATCAGGGCTAGAATGGCGACCAGCCATACCGGCCAGAGCTTCTGGCGGGCCGACGGTTCCTTGGAAACGGTTGCGGGCAGTTGATTCGTAGTGTCTGTCACGGGCGTCCTTACTTGGCTTTTCCGGAGCCACCGTCCCGGCCGGCAAGTTGCGCTGCAACCGTGGCCACGATGTCGTTATCGGCAAGGCTTCCTGGTATACACGGATTTTTGAATCCCGCTGCCCGGGCCTGTTCGGCAACCCGATCTGCGGGAACAATCAATAACCTATCGTATAGATTATGGCCGCTATTCGCACATAGTGCGATGAGATTGTTCAAGGTTTCTCCAGACAGGGCGACGATGGCCTCCGGAGCAAAGGTGTCGAGGGTGGCCTGGATCTGCTCTGGGGCGTGGTCCGGGCGAAAGCGGCGATACAGGGGCAGGAGGGTGACACGGGCGCCCCGGGATTCGAGTGTTTCCCGGATCAGTTCGCGTCCGGTTTCACCACGGGCGAGCAGAACCCGTTCGCCTTCCAGCTGTTGTAATGAGGGCAGCGCCAGGAGTGCCTCGCTGGTCCAGCCTTCGGGCGGTCTGCGTGGGCTGAGACCGTGTTCCGCAAGCACTGCTGTTGTGCCGGCGCCAACGCCATACCAGCGGATACCCATCGGAACCTGGGGCCACCAGGTGTCTACTTCCTCCAACAGAAGGCGGGCGGCGAATGGACTGACCGCGATCACATGGGAGAATTCATCCAGACTCAGGATGAGCGTGCGGCGCTCGGGCGTTTCCGGCAGAGGTTCCCGGTCAATCAGTGGCAGAATATAGACATCGGCACCGGCTGAACGAAACCGGCTGGCAAGCCGGGAGGCCTCGGGTTCGGGCCGGCAGATCAGGATCCGCCGGCCGTTCAGGTCAGGCTCAGGTTGGTGTGTGGCCATAGATTTCAGCCAGCACCTTGTCGGCACCGAGAGCCAGCAGATCCTCGGCAAGTTCCCGGCCCAGGCGTTCGCCTTCAGCCCTTGGCGCGCGGCCTTCCACCCGAAAGATCCGGGTGCCATCGACAGCGCCCACCAGGCCTCTCAGCCAGAGCATGTCATCATCCTCAAGCAGGGCATAGGCCGCGATCGGCACTTGGCAGCCACCCTCGAGACGACGGTTCAGCGCCCGTTCGGCCTTGACGCGATCCGAGGAGTCCTTGTGGTCCAGAGGTTCCAGCATGGCCAGGAGATCGTGGTCATCCACCCGGCACTCGATACCCAGGGCGCCCTGGCCGACCGCCGGAAGCGAAATTTTATCCGGCAGGCAGTAGCGGATGCGTTCGTGAAAGCCCAGGCGCTTCAAGCCGGAGCTGGCCAGCACTATGGCTTCGTATTCGCCGGCGTCGAGCTTGGCCAGTCGTGTGTTGACGTTGCCGCGCAGCACGCGGATTTCGAGGTCCGGGCGGTAGGCCCTCAGCTGGGCCTCCCGGCGCAGGCTGGCAGTGCCGACCACGGCACCGTGGGGGAGGGCGTCAACGTTGTCGTAATGATTGCTGACGAAGGCATCGGTCGGGTCCTCCCGCTCGCAGATCGCCACCAGTCCCAGTCCTTCCGGGAATTCCATGGGCACGTCTTTCATGGAGTGGACGGCCAGGTCGGCCCGGCCGTCCAGCATGGCTTCTTCCAGTTCCTTGACGAACAGGCCCTTGCCGCCGATTTTGGCCAGAGGCACGTCCAGGATCTTGTCACCCTGGGTCTTGATCTTGACCAGTTCCACGGTGATGTTGTCGTGCAGCCTTTCCAGTTCGGCCTTGATAAATTCCGCCTGCCACAGCGCCAGTGCGCTGCTGCGGGTTGCAATGCGAAGGGTACGTTTGGACATGACACTCACTGTCGGTTCAAAAAAATGTCCGCCAAGGTTACCTTGTGGCGGCAAAAAAGTCCCGCGGCTACCAAGTTTGGGAGCGCTACGGACTCAGCCTGGCTGGTGCTCGTGAAGCCACTGGCGAACGTTGCTGGCATGGCGGCGGCTAACCGGAAGCTCGCCCCGACCGTCCTTCAGAACGACCAGATTGTGGCCATCCGGCGTCCGTTTCAGTCCCTGGATAAAACGCACACCCGCCAGGGTGTTCCGATGGATCCTGAGCAGGATGGTCGGGTAGCTGTTCTCCAGTTCCTTCAGGGTATAGTCACACACGGTTTCGCCCCGAGCGTGATGGATGGTGACGTATTTCTGATCCGCCTCGCAGTAGAGGATTTCCGACAGATCGATGAGCTCGGTGCCGCGATGGGTGCGCACGGCCAGTTGCTCCTGGCTCTGGCCGGTCTGTCCGTTCAGAGTCTGCAACTGTACCCGGTTTACCCTGCCCGCCCGTGCCAGGGCGTCAGCCAGTGCCTCCTTGCGTACCGGCTTGAGCAAGTAGGCGATGGCCTGCACGTCGAATGCCTGGATGGCGTAATGGTCGTAGGCGGTACAGAAAATCAGGGCGGGCGGATTGGCCAGCTGGCTCAGTCGGCTGGCAGCCTCCATGCCGTCCATGCCCGGCATGCGGATATCCAGTAGCAGGATGTCTGGCTCGAGTTCCGCCACCTGTTGCAAAGAGCTGTCTCCGTCTGCAGCCTCGCCACAAACCAGATACCCCGGAAGCGCCTCCACCAACCGGCGGATGCGTTCCCGCGCCAGGGGTTCGTCATCGGCGATCAGGACACTGCGGGTATCAGTCATGTCTTGTCTCGGTTCCGTTGGTCAGGGATTTATCGTTTCCGGGCTCTCTGCTCGCCGGCCTTCCGTCGCGGCAGTCGCAGGGTGACCGTGTATACATTGTGCTGGTGGCTGTGTTTGAGCACCGCCGGCTCACCGAAAAGCGCCCGTAGCCGTGACTGAATGTTGGCTAGCGCCATTCGGTTGCCGTCGTGTTGCTGGTTATTCTGGTCCGGCTTCGGGTTCTGTACCAGCAGGTAGACGAACTCGCCTTTGGCCTGGGCCTCGATCCTTACCGTGCCGCCTTCCGGGCGTGGCTGGATGCCGTGGTAAATGGCATTCTCCACCAGGGGCTGCAGCGTGAGTGGCGGGATTGCCTGTTGCTGGAGGCCTTCTTCAATCTGCCATTCCAGCTGCAGACGATCGCCCAGGCGCAGTGCTTCTATGGCCAGGTAGCGCTGGCACAGTTCCAGTTCCCGGGACAGCGGGATCAGCTGGTCGCCGGTGCGAAGGCTGGCGCGAAACAGTTCCGAAAGATCCAGAACGGCCTCCTCGGCCCGTTCCGGATTGATGGCAATCAGGCTGGCAATGGTGTTCATGCTGTTGAACAGGAAGTGCGGCTGAATGCGGGCCTGGAGTGATGCCAGATGCGCCTGCATTTCCGCTTCCCGCTGCTGTTGCCACTGGTGCTGCAGGTAAAAATAGCGCAGCACCATCAGTACGATCAGCAATGCCAGCAGCATTTTCTTGGCCACGCCCTGCCAGACAGCCACGCCGTCCTGGGGGTGCAGAACGCTATCTGCAAACAGGCTGAAGGCGAGCACATCCAGCAGCACAATGGCGACGATGGTGGTTGTCGCATCGGAGACGGACATCCGTGCAAGCCGGGTGCGCAAAAGGCAGATCAGGGCGGCACTGGTGAGGGTGGTCCACTGCACGAACAGCGACAGTAGCCCGAAGTAATTCCAGTCGATCCAGCCCCGCTCCGCCTGCACTATGGCAAGCACCAGAACCAGCAGTTCACTGGTGACCAGCAACAGGAACACGGCCCTCACCCGGCACAGGTCCGGAACGAAGAACTCGCTCTCTGTCACACTTTTGTCCCCGTTACGGGGTGTCTCCTTTACCCGGGTCAGAATGGTATACTCCCGCCACGTTCAATGTACCCAGTTCCCGCCAGATGATGCCGGGCTGTCAGCAGGAAAGATAGACCATGACGGATCAGAAAAAGTCTGACCAGACCACAAGCTCTGAAAAACCCTGGGGCGGGCGCTTCAGTGAACCCACCGATGCCTTTGTTGAAAAATTTACCGCATCTGTGGGATTTGACCAGCGCCTGTACCATCACGACATCACCGGTTCCATTGCCCATGCCACCATGCTGAGCGAGGTTGGCGTGCTTACCAACGAAGAGCGGGACCAGATCATCGAAGGCCTGAAAGAGGTCAAGGCGGACATCGAGGCCGGCAATTTCCAGTGGTCTGTCAGCCTTGAAGACGTGCACATGAACATCGAGGCGCGTCTGACCGACCGTATCGGCATCACCGGCAAGAAACTGCACACCGGCCGTAGCCGCAATGACCAAGTGGCTACCGATATCCGTCTGTACCTGCGGGACGAAATCGATGTCATTGCCGAGGAACTGAAGCGCCTGCAAGCAGGCCTGCTGGACCTGGCCGAGCGCGAGGCGGATACCATCATGCCCGGCTTCACCCATCTCCAAACCGCCCAGCCGGTCACCTTCGGGCACCACTTGCTGGCCTGGTACGAAATGCTGGTCCGGGATGCCGAACGTCTGCAGGATTGCCGCAAGCGGGTGAACGTGATGCCCCTGGGCGCGGCTGCGCTGGCCGGCACTACCTATCCCATTGATCGGGCAATGACCGCCCGACTGCTGGGCTTCGACCGGCCCAGTGAGAACAGTCTGGACTCCGTCAGCGACCGGGATTTTGCCATCGAGTTCTGCAGCTTTGCGGCGCTGCTGATGACGCATCTGTCACGGTTCAGCGAGGAGCTTGTGCTCTGGACCTCCGCCCAGTTCGACTTCATTGATCTGCCGGACCGGTTCTGCACCGGCTCGTCCATCATGCCCCAGAAAAAGAACCCCGACGTGCCGGAACTGGTCCGGGGCAAGACCGGTCGTGTCAATGGCCACCTGATCAGCCTGCTGACCCTGATGAAAAGCCAGCCGCTGGCCTACAACAAGGACAACCAGGAAGACAAGGAACCACTGTTCGACACGGTCGATACCATCAAGGGCTGTCTGAAGGCCTATGCCGACATGATTCCGGCCATTCGCTCCAAGGCCGATAATATGAGAGTGGCAGCCAAGCGCGGTTTCTCGACCGCTACCGATCTGGCGGATTACCTGGTCAAGAAAGGCGTGCCTTTCCGGGACGCCCACGAGATCGTGGGCAAGTCCGTGGCGTTCGGTGTGGCTGAAGGTCGTGACCTGTCTGATATGACCCTCGAAGAGCTGCAGCAGTTCTCCGATCATATCGGCGCCGATGTTTTCGATGTGCTGACCCTGGAAGGTTCGGTCCAGGCCCGTGATCATCTTGGTGGCACAGCGCCGGATCAGGTGCGTGCGGCGGTCGGTCGGGCCCGCAACCAGCTGGGTTGAGCAGGCGCACTCAGCGGGGCGAAACGGTTAACCGCCGATTCGCCCCGTAGCTAGGTCCACCGCCGCCGGCGTAAGTTCGTCCAGTGGCTCAGGTCGGCATAGCCGGTAGCCCTGTCCGTAATGAATGCCCAGAGTCCGGACCTTGCGAAGGGCATCATCGCTTTCGATAAATGTGGCCACCGTCACTTTGCCGGCGGCCTCGGCAATCCGATGCAGTGCTTCCAGCATCACCTGCTGCACCGGGTCCTCCTCCAGCTGCTGAACCATTCTCCGGTCCAGTTTGATGATATCCACTGGTAATCTCGCCGCCAGACTATAGCTTTCCACCGATGCGCCGGCACCGTCCAGGGCGCCGCGGAAGCCTGCCCGATGCAGGGCATCGCACAGCACGGCCACGTCGTCGGGATACTGGGTGGCGAGGGCATCACGCTGCCGGACGCGCACGCCGAGGTTGCCGGCCAGCTCCCTGAGGTAGCGGTCACAGGTGCCGCTGCCAGAGCCGTTCCATCAGCCTGCGTTCGTTCGGGAACTCCTTAAGCAGGTCGCTCAGGTTGTCGCCTGCCTCAGGGCGCCCGCCAAAGGTTTCGGCAAACTGTCTGGCCCAGGCGTCATTGAAGTGGAGCAGGTTGAACGAGAGATCGACCGCCACAACCAGATCGGAGGTGGCGCTGGTGATCGCTGCGAGGTAACGATATCGAGATTGAGGGAAAATGCTTCTCCGGTTCGGAGGCAGCGGCGGAACATGGCCCGGACCCTGGCCTGGCCGGTCTGGCAGTAGAAAAGCGCCTGTTCGGGAGTGATTTCGGCGCCCGGTCTCAGCTCGAGAAGCTGGAACATTCCCTCGGTCCAGGTCATTTCATTCGTGCGGGTATCCAGTTCCCAGATCCCGAAACCGGCACTGCTCTCGGCTGCTCTCATAGCCAAGCACCGCCTCGGCCTGGTGGTCAGCGAACAGTACTTTTCCTTCATCGTCGATGCGTAAAACGGTCTGGCGCCCGGAGGTCGCGGACTGGTCCGAACGGTAGCGGCGAATGATGAATTCTTTCACAGCGGGTGAGCCTCGCGTGTCCTGCAGCTTTTATTTTTTTAAAGGTTTTGCCACGATGCCGACATCATACTCATACTGATGCTGAAAAGAACCTCTCTGCGGAGCTGCCTTGACCGCCCACGTTGCCCCGATTTCCCTCGACTTTGAGGAGGGAATAGATCGCAAAACCCTCCGTCGCCTGAGGGACCGGTTTCTGCTGGTCAATCAGCAGCGCTGGAATCGTGCCCACTCGGCCCTGTCCTATCGCCAGCAAATGGTGCTGGAGATTCTGCCCCTGGTTTTTCATCTCAACCATCCGGCCCTGCCCGGTTACCTGGACAGCGATTGCCCCTATGGCCTGAGCAATTACCAGCCGTCACCGGCCACCATCAATGCGGCTCGTCGGCTGGCCCGGACCTTTTCGCTGAAGGATGAAGGCAAGCGCAAACCGGATCTGGACGCCATGTTCCTGATGGGCAGCCCGGGAACCCTTGGTCATTCCGTGGCCAGTGACCTCGACGTCTGGCTCTGTCACCGCAGTGACCTGCCCGAGCGGGGCATCCGCTGTCTTGAGCGCAAAGCCGTGAAGCTGGCCCGCTGGGCGGAATCTTTCGGTGTCGAACTTCATGTGTTCGTCTTCTGTGCCTCGGACTGGCGGGCCGGCCGGCAGCGGGTGGAGGTGACCGGCGAGAACTGTGGCAGTGCCCAGCATTTCCTGCTGCTGGACGAGTTCTACCGGACCAGCATCCATCTGGCCGGAGCCTGGCCCATGTGGTGGCTGATTCCTGCGGAGCGGGAGGAAAGCTACGATGACTGCATGCGCAAGCTGGTGGATTACAGGTTTGTGCGCGCCGAGGACTATATCGACTTTGGCCCGGTGCCGGTGATTCCTGAGGAAGAATTCCTCGGTGCCGGGGTCTGGCAGTTGTACAAGGGGATTGATGCGCCCTGGAAGTCCATTCTGAAACTGCTTCTGATTGAATGCTATGCGCGGACCACCGGTGAGGCTTTATTGTCCAGCCAGTTCAAGCGGGCCGTTTTCCGGGGCGAAACCGATGCCGACAGCCTCGACCCTTACGTCATGCTCTACCATCGTCTGGAGGGTTGGCTGGCCGGGCCGGAAGTGGCGTCGAGGCTGGATCTGATCCGCCGGAGTCTGTATCTGAAAGCCGGTTTGCCATTGACCCGGTCCGAGGCCTCCGGAGAACAGTGGCGTGCCCGCCTGCTGCGCCAGCTGGTTACACGTTGGGGTTGGAACGAAAACACGCTGGCGGAGCTGGATGATCGTCAACGCTGGCGGGCAGAGGATGTCACCACCCTGCGTCGCAGCATCGTCAACGAATTGACCCACGGTTACCGCCTGCTGTCGAAAATGGCCAGGGAGCATGGCCAACGCGCCGCCATCAGCGCCAACGATATCAACCTGCTGGGCCGCAAGCTTTATGCGGCGTTTCAACGCAAGGCCGGCAAGATCGAGCAGATCAATCCCGGGCTTGCCCCGTCGCTGGCGGAGGAAAACCTGGCATTTCATCATCAGTCGGAGCAGGGCGGCGACGCCGACGGCTGGCTGCTGTACCGGGACCTCGAAGACCCGGCGGACGCTTTCTGGCAACCGGTTATCCGTCGCTCCGGCAATCTGGCGGAACTGATGGTCTGGTGCTATTGCAATGGCCTGCTGACCCGTTCGACGCGACTGAATGTGCGGTCCGGCACCAGTATTGCTTCCGTCAGCGAGTTGCGTGAAATGCTGGATGCCCTGTCCGCGTTCCTGCCATTTCCGATTGCGCCGGCGGAACGGGAAGCATTGTCGCGGGGTGTCCGGCCGTTGAGGAATCTGCTACTGGTAAACGTGGGCGTCGATCCCCAGGCGCACCTCACGGAAAAGGGGCTTCACAAGCTCAGTTCGCGTCACGATTCGCTGGGATTCAGCGGCGGTCGGGAGAATCTGGTTATCAGTATTGACCAGATTACCTTCAATAGCTGGCACGAGGTGAGCCTGCAGCACTACGCCGCCGGCGATACCCTTATCCAATGCCTCAAGAATGTCCTCGCCTCGGTTGCAGCAAACCCTGCCGAACTGCCCGAGATTCATGTGCACTGCCACAATCGGGGGCACGGCTCTGCTATTGCCCGACGGGTTCAGGAACTGTTTGCCGATGTGCTTCGGCCCTTTTTTGCCGGTGGTAGCGGACCGCATCCGCTGCGCTATGTGATTGAGATGGATCGACGCTACTTCCTGCTTCAGTTCAATGGCTTTGAGCCGGGATTTGTTGCCCTGGAGAGTTTCGCGGCGCTGATGGAACACCTGGCATTGCCCCAGGAACGTTATCTGCCAGTGGTGTTCGATCGTTACGCGCTGCAGGATGAGCCGGCCTTGCGGGCGGTTTGCCTCGCCAGCGAACCGGATAACATCCAGGTGTTCTACCATATTCTCGGCGACCGGGCCCGGCTCTGGGTGGTTGACGAACTGGGCTCGGTGTTCAGCTGGGAGCAGGCGGTGACCAGTCGCCGACATTTGCTGGTGCCGGTGCTGCGCTTCCTGGATAACCTGATCGAACGGCGGTTGCTGCGCCATACCGATTCGGCCGGCGTTGTGGCGGGCGTTCAGTGTTACGAGGTTGTTCGGCGCGACGGCGCCTGGCGTGCGGAATACCGGCCCGAATCGGATTCGGGTGTGCCCCTGCCCGGGTTTGAGGTTCAGGCCGTGGGCATTCACGAGGGCGACAGTCGTCTGCGCTTCGATATCTTCTGCGGTGACCAGGAGTTCAGCGTCCAGGAGTATGGCGATCAGCTGATTCCGGCGGTGGCCCACTACATTCGGTCCCTGCGCCAGAGTGACGAGGTTTACCCGGTGTACCTGACCGATGTTCATCTGCCCCACGACCTCGATCCCCGGGTGTATCAGCAGGATATCCAGACCAGCCAGTACCTCTATTACCGGTCTGTGCTGGAGAATTCCCTGAATCGGCACCTTGCAAAGACGCGCTGACCTCGCGGCCCGGGGCGGGTGTCAGGTATACTGCGCTCATAGTGAACTCAGGGGTAGGTAGCCTATATGCGAGCGTGGACTCTGCCGATAATGGCGCTGATGCTGGCTCTGTTTGTGAGCGGTTGTGGCCAGAAAGGTCCGCTGTACCGTGACAGTCAGGCCGCGTCGACGACGTCCGGGGCGGAATCGGCTCAGGAACAGCCCGACCGCAAAGAAACCCGCGACTAGCGCTCTGGCCTCCCGGCCCCGTTAAACGAATCAGGAAACTCATGGATCATTTCAACTACCGCGACGGCGAGCTGTACGCCGAGGATATCCCTGTCTCTGCCATCGCCGATCGATTTGGTACGCCGGCCTACGTGTATTCGCGCGCCACGCTTGAGCGGCATTACCGGGCCTATGACGACGCCCTGCGGGATCACCCGCATCTGGTGTGCTACGCCGTCAAAGCCAACAGCAATCTGGCGGTGCTGAACGTTCTGGCGCGGCTCGGTGCCGGTTTCGACATTGTTTCGGCTGGTGAACTTGAGCGAGTGTTGCGGGCCGGCGGCGACCCGTCCCGTGTGGTGTTCTCCGGCGTCGGCAAGCAGGAGTGGGAAATGAACCGGGCGCTTGAGGTGGGCGTGCGCTGCTTCAATGTGGAATCTGATACCGAGCTGGACCGGCTCAATGCGGTGGCGGGAGAACTCGGCGTAAAGGCGCCCATCTCTCTGCGGGTGAACCCGGATGTTGACGCCGGCACCCATCCCTACATTTCGACGGGGCTGAAAGAGAACAAGTTCGGGATCGATATTGCCGAAGCACCGGGTGTTTATGCTCGCGCTGCCGGCCTGCCGAACCTTGAGGTGAAAGGTGTGGATTGCCATATTGGCTCCCAGCTGACCAGTGTGTCCCCGTTCCTCGACGCCCTGGATCGGGTGCTGGCGCTTATCGACACCCTGGCGGACCAGGGCATCCACATCCATCACCTGGATATGGGCGGCGGCCTGGGTGTCACCTACAACCAGGAGCAGCCACCACAGCCGTCGGATTACGTGAAGGCGCTGGCCGAACGCCTGGGTGACCGCAAGCTGGAGCTGATTCTGGAGCCCGGCCGATCCATTGCTGCCAATGCTGGCATCCTGGTCACCAGAGTCGAGTTCCTGAAGTGCACCGAACACCGGAACTTTGCCATCATTGATGCGGCCATGAACGATCTGATCCGACCGGCCCTGTATAGCGCCTGGCAGGCAATCATTCCGGTTACGCCGCACCAGGAAGGCGAGGAAAAAGCCTGGGATCTGGTCGGTCCGGTGTGCGAAACCGGCGACTTCCTGGGCAAGGAACGTCATCTGCGCCTTCAGGCGGGCGATTTGCTGGCGGTTCGATCTGCCGGTGCCTACGGCTTTGTCATGAGTTCCAATTACAACACGCGGAACCGGCCGCCGGAACTGATGGTCGATGGTGACCAGGTGCACGTGGTTCGTCGCCGTGAAACTCTCGAAGACCAGCTCGCACCCGAGAGCTGCCTTCCGGAATGAGCGGAGGCGAGGAGATGACACAGCAACGCCGGAGTCAGGGCCCGATGCTTCGATTTACCAAGATGCACGGGCTGGGTAACGATTTCATGGTGGTGGATGCCATCAGCCAGCCGTTTCGCCTGCGTCCGGAGATGATCCGGGATCTGGCCAACCGGAATTTCGGAATCGGCTTCGATCAGCTTTTGGTGGTGGAGCCGCCCGGGCTGCCGGATGTCGATTTCCGCTACCGCATTTTCAACGCGGACGGTTCCGAGGTGGAGCAGTGCGGCAATGGTGCCCGCTGCTTTGCCCGGTTTGTCCGTGACCAGCGCCTGACCAACAAAAAAGTAATCCGGGTTCAGACCGCCAAGGGCGTGATCGAGCTTCGCATCGGTCGCGAAGGCATGGTCATGGTCAACATGGGCGTGCCCGAGTTCAATCCGCCGGCTATTCCTTTTGCCGCCGACCGCCGCAAGGATGTCTATACCGTGGATGTCGACGGCCAGACAGTGGAGCTGAGTGCCCTGTCCATGGGCAATCCTCACGGTGTTTTGCTGGTTGAGAATGTGGACCAGGCGCCAGTGGAAATCCTGGGGCCCAAGCTGGAGCGGCACCCCCGGTTCCCGGCCCGGGCCAATATCGGATTTTTACAGATTCTGGATCGTACCCATATTCGCCTTCGAGTGTTTGAGCGAGGCTCCGGCGAGACCCTGGCCTGCGGCAGTGGCGCCTGTGCCGCGGTTGTTGCGGGCTGCTTGCGAGGCCTGCTGGATTCCCGTGTGGAAGTCGAGCTGCGGGGTGGCAAGCTGGTCGTCGAATGGCAGGGTGAAGGGACCCCTGTTATGATGGAAGGACCTGCAACCAGCGTATTTGAGGGGCAGTTAAGGCTGCCGGGTGATTCTGGTGGTCGTCGCCGCAGGAGCGGTCGCCCCCATAAACAACGATCCTGACAGCCAGGAGTACTCCATGACAGAACAAACGGCCCGACAGAAGGCCGGTGAGCTCACCCGGGAAGAGGTGGCGGACTACCTGCGCGCCAACCCCGATTTCTTCATCGACCAGGACGAGCTGCTGCGCAGTCTGACCCTGCCCCATGACAGCGGTCGGGCGATTTCCCTTGTGGAGCGCCAGGTGCACCTGTTCCGGGAGCAGCGGGACACCCTGCGCAGGGAACTGGTGGAGTTGGTGTCCATCGCCCGCCACAACGACCGGCTGTTCGAAAAGAGCAAGCGTCTGTTGATGCAGGTGATTGAGGCTCGGACCCTCAATGACATGGCCGCGGCCATTGATGACAGTATCCGTGGTGATTTCGGGCTCGACGCCGCCTCCGTGCTGTTGTTCACTGATGTCGAGTTGCCCGAGGCCTCCCAGGGCGCGTTGCATGTGGTGAGCCCGTACGTGGCCCGCGAGCGGCTTGGTAGCTTGCTGGAAGGTGAGAGGGCCGTATGCGGCCAGTTCCGGGAGAGCGAGCGGGAGTTTCTCTTCCCGGACCGTGAAGAACCGATAGCCTCTGTGGCTCTGGTTCCGCTGAGGCATGATGAGCTGGTGGGCGTGTTCGCGGTCGGCAGCTGCCAGCCAGGCTATTTTGACCAGAGTATGGGGTCACTGTTCCTGAGCTACATCAGCGATACTCTCAGCCGCCTGTTGCCCCCCATGGTGCAACGCCATACCGCGGCTGCTCCGGTCACCGATATGGCCACGGAGTCCCGCTAGGGTGTCAGAGGTCCCGGAGAGTCCGGCAGTGCCCAATGAGCTGACCGGGCCGCTGACGGAGTTTATCCGGCACCTGGCTTCTGAAAAACGCCATTCTCCAAGAACCTGCGACAGCTACCAGCGCGATCTGCTGCGTCTGGCGGACTGGCTGGGACGCAGTGGGTTCATTGCCTGGCAACGGGTGAGCAACCATGATCTGCGACGCTACGTGGCGACGCTCAGCCGGGAGGGCTTGTCAGGCCGGAGCATTGCCAGACATCTCTCGGCGACCCGCCGTTTCTATCAGTTCCTGCTCAGGGAGAAGCTGGCGTCGGATAATCCGGCGCTGGATATCCGGGCCCCCAAGAGTGGCCGTCGGCTGCCCCGCGTCGCAGACGTGGATCAACTGAATCATCTGCTTGATGGCCAGCCGGGTGACCCCCTGGAAACCCGCGACCTGTGCATGTTCGAACTGATGTACTCATCCGGGCTGCGACTGGCGGAGCTGGCGAGTCTTGATCTGGATACCGTCGATCTGCGCAATGGTGAGGTCCGCGTGGTGGGTAAGGGTGGCAAGGAGCGCCTGCTGCCCGTCGGACGAAAAGCCATTGCAGCCATACGGGTCTGGCTACCGTACAGAGTGGCGCTGGCCAATGACGGTGAGGCCGCGCTGTTTGTCAGCCAACGGGGCGAACGACTCAGCCACCGAAGTATCCAGGCCCGCCTCAGCCGCTGGGGAATCAGCCGCGGTGCCGACCAGAAACTCCATCCACACCTGCTGCGACACTCGTTTGCCAGCCACATGCTTGAATCCAGTGGTGACCTGCGTGCCGTACAGGAACTGCTGGGGCATGCCGACATTGCCACGACCCAGGTCTATACTCATCTTGATTTTCAACATTTGGCCCGGGTTTATGACCAGAGTCACCCCAGGGCACGACGCGATCGGTATCATGGTAAAACCAGTGACGAGAGTTCCTGAGACCAGCAAGGGTCGTTCAGGGGCTTTTTACACATCAACAGTACGGCAAGGATAGGCGGGGGCGCTCCATGGCATCGGATCAGTCCTGGAAGGAAAAATACCTTCAGGAACTCGAGTCTGCAGACAATCGGGAAAAGCAGTGGAAGGCGGAGCGGAATACCCTTGAACGTATGCTGGTGCGCACCAGTCTCGCCTCCGAAGGCCAGACCCCGGAGCTGGATCGTTTGCTGGCTCGCATCCGCAAGGACCTGCGTAAGAACCGGGTAGATGTGGACGCCTGGAAGGACTTGCAGGATCAGATTGATCGTCAGGTCGCCCTGCTCGATGAACGCCAGTCTGCCAACGACAGGAAGCCTTCCTTTTTCTCCCGTCTGGCGCGAGAGCCAGAGCAAGAGCCCCAGCAACAGCAGCAACAGGCCAGCCCGGAACCTTTACCCGAAAGCAGCGAGCAGCCGGAGTCTCTCCCGGATAATGAACAGGATATCGAGGACAACGTCCAGCGTTTGCGCATTGCCCGCCGTGTGGGCCAACTGTTGGGTCAGATGCTTACCCAGGTCTCCCTTGAGCCCGCCGCCGAGGCCCGGGCCCGGGCATTGCAGCAATCTCTGCTGGCCAGTAACGACTGGGACGAATTGCGCGAAGGCCTGAACCACGTGGCTGAGTTGGTAATCGCTGCGGTTACCCGAAGCAAACGCGAGTTCGAAGCCTTTCTCAAGCGTCTCGATGAACGTCTGGAGCTGTTGAGGGAACACTTCTCGGCCCAGTCCTCGGCCCAGTCCGGCCGACTGGATGCCTCAGAGCACCTCGATCGGGAGATCCGCGAGGAGATTGAGCGGGTCGGGCAACGTTTGCAGGAGAGCGGTGATCTTCAGGATCTCAAACAGTCGGTCAGTCGTCACCTTGAGTCCATTGGTCAGGCGGTAGGCCGTTTCCGTACCCAGGAATCCGAGCGTGAGCGTGCGCTCTCTGAGCAGCTTGAGGCCATGCAGGAGAAAGTGGCGGCCATGGAGGCCCATTCAGAACAGATGCAGGAGCAGGTCCGTAAGGAACGGCTCCGGGCCATGACCGACCTGCTTACCGAGTTGCCCAATCGTGAAGCCTGGCAGGAGCGACTGTCATTCGAGTACAACCGCTGGCAACGCTACAGCCATCCGCTGACTGTCGGTGTGCTGGATATCGATCTTTTCAAACGGATCAACGACTCCTACGGTCACAAGGCCGGCGACAGGGTGCTGCAGTTGGTTGCGAGGGGATTCAGGGATCGCTTGCGCACCACCGATTTTGTGGCTCGTTTTGGCGGCGAGGAATTCGTGGTGCTGTTCCCGGAAACCGAACCTTCAGATGCGCGGGCAGTTGTGGACAAGTTGCGGGAACATGTGGGCAAGCTCCCGTTCCACTTCCGGGGCGAGCCGGTCACTGTGACCTTCTCAGCCGGCCTGGCGGGATTCATTGCCGGCGACACCGAGGAATCGGTGTTTGACCGCGCCGACCGGGCCCTCTATCAGGCCAAGGACGCCGGCCGGGATCAGGTGATGATCAGCGACAGTGCCGACGTTCAGTGACGCATCATTGCGTCCAGCTCGTCGATCACCTCCGCCCAGTCGCTGTCTTCCTCCAGGCCTTCTTCCAGGAAGTGAGACTGGCTTTCGGACCAGATGGGAGCATCCTGGATGGCAACCTCGCTTGGCAGAGGCGAGTACCTGGCGACAAAATCCTCAATGCTTTTGGCGTCGGACGCCAGGCCTAGTTGCTCGAACAGAGTACTGAGGGTGTGTTTGCTGGTGTCCATGGGCATTTGTCTCCCTTTGGTCTGAATGAAATCAATGGCGTTTGCAGGTATTGTTCCCTGAAATGTAGCGGAACCCTTAAGGATATCCAGTGAAGGTTACCCTTGCCTTTTTACTATGCTATCTGTTGGCGTTGTTTCAATCCCCCCTGCGGGCGGAGCCGCCGCAAGCATCGCCGGCCCCCGTGCTGGGCAAAGAGGAGCTGACCTGGCTGGAAGCGCAGGACCGATTTCGCATCGGTCTTCGCAGTGATCAGGTGCCGCTGGTTTTCGATACCGGCAATGGAGTGCTTGCCGGCACCTACATTGACTACCTTGCCCGGCTCTCGGACAAGCTGGGCGTCGCCATGGAGCCCATCGTCCTGGAAACCGGGCAGGATAGCGGCCCGGTCAGGAGTGAGCTGGCAACCGATGCGGTTCTGACCACTCGAATGCCGGGGATGCCGGTGGTGCCCGGCAAGCGTTTCACCGATCCCCTGATGTCTCTTACCTATGGCGTGTTCGTCAGCGCCGGCGACGCGGCCATCCGGACCCTCGCGGATCTTGAGGGCAGCCGGATTGCGGTTATTGCCGGTGATCCCAACCAGTATCCCATGTTGGACCCCGTCGAAGAGTTTACGCCGGTGCCGGTCAGCAACGTCAGCGAAGCCGTCGGCCAGATTCTCTCGGGGCAGGCCGATGCGTTTCTGGCGCCGGTGCCAGTGGTTTCCGATTACCTCCAGTCGGCGATGGTGAATGGTATCGGCCTGTCGGTATTACTCGATAACAGCCAGGTGGATGTGGTGTTGCGGGTGGATACCGATCGGGACCTTCTTTACCAGGTGCTGAACAAGGCCGTTGCCGCAATCGGCCATAACGAGCACCGTACCATCCGCCAGTCGTGGCTGCAGGCTGATCAGCCGTCCCTCGAACGAAGTGGCCTGGAACTGTCCGGGTCGGATATGGAGTGGCTCAAGCAGCATCCGGATCTGAAAGTCGCCTTTCGCGCGGACTGGCCGCCGTTTGAATACACTCAGGATGGCCGGCCCACCGGCCTGGTTCCGGATTTGCTGACCCGGTTGGAAACCGAGCTGAACGTGCGGTTTACGCGCTCTGTAGCTGGAAGCCGCATAGATGCTGAAGAGAAACTGCGTTCGGGCGAGGTGGATATTCTTCCCGGGTTGTCCCGGACGCCGCGCACCGAAGAGGCATTTCTGTTTACCCGGGCCTATCTGACCGTGCCCATCGCCCTTGCCATCCGGGACGACGGTCGCTTTATCGGAGATCTCCGCGAACTCCGCACGGAACGGGTGGGTGTGGTGAACCGGCATGCGGCCCACGATTACCTGCTGATCAATCATCCGAACCTGGATCTTTACCCGATGGACACGGTGGAGGAGGGGCTTCTGGCGCTATCCAACGGCGACCTGGATGTCATGGTTACCCATATTCCGGCGGTCAGTTACACAGTGGCCCGGCTGGGGCTGTCGAATCTCAGGATCACCAGCATCACTCCCTACCAGTACGATCTGCGATTGGCCGTGCGCAAGGACAACCCTGAGCTGCACCGGGTGCTGAACAAGGCGCTGGGCAGCCTCGAAGCCAGCGAGACAGAATCCATCTACAACAGGTGGATTCACCTCGATATCGAGCAGGAGACCGATTACACCGTGGTGCGGCGGGTAGTGTTGATCGCCATCCTGGTCGTGCTGATCTTCCTGTACTGGAACCGCAAGTTGTCGCGGGAGGTGGATGAGCGTATCCGGTCGGAGAATGCCCTGCGCCGGAGTGAAGACGAGTTGCGGGCTGCCAAGCTCGAAGCCGAGAGGTTGGCCCGGGAGGCGGAGGCCGCCAGCCTTGCCAAGAGTGAGTTCCTGGCCAATATGTCCCACGAAATACGAACGCCGATGAACGCGGTGATCGGCTACAGCGATCTGCTCAGCAACAGTGTTACCGACCCGCAGCAGCGCAATTACCTGGACGCCATCCGGGCGGGAAGTCGAAGTCTGCTGATGCTGATCAACGACATTCTGGACCTGTCCCGCATCGAAGCAGGAAAGATGAGGCTCGATTTCTCTGCCGTGTCGGTGCGCAGGCTTCTGGATGATGTTCGCCACATCTTTGATCTGCGGGCCCGGGAGCAGGGCATCACTCTGGAAGTGAGTGTCGACTCACGCATGCCCGCTGCCATGATGCTGGACGAGACCCGCCTGCGGCAGGTCCTGTTCAATCTGGTCGGCAATGCCATCAAGTTTACCCATGACGGTGGTGTGACGGTTCGGGCCACAGCCAAGCCCCTGAAGAACTTGTCCGCAAACGGGGAGCCAGCTACAGAAGCGCCGGAGCGCCAGTATTACAAGTTGATCGTCACGGTTAGCGATAGTGGGATCGGAATCCCGCAGGACCAGGTGGAGCGAATCTTTGATGCCTTTGAGCAGCAGGAGGGGCAGAACACCCGGCGTTATGGGGGTACCGGCCTCGGATTGGCTATCAGCAGGAAACTGGCCCGTATGATGGGCGGCGAGCTGGAAGTGGAGAGTGAGCCCGGCACAGGTTCGGTCTTTACGGTAACGCTGCCTCGGGTGGAAGCGACGGTGGAGAAGGCGGAAGACGAAGGAGCGCCGAAAGAATCAGATCGGCTGCTGGCCCAGACCCTCAGCATCCAGGAACGGGGCTGGCTCAGGGAGCAGCTTGCGGCGGACTTCGGTGATGAATGGGAAGCCGTAAGAGAGAGTGGCGATCCGGAGCAGATGAAAGACTTTGCCCGTCGGGTGCTGGCCTGGGGTCAGCGGTTCCGCTCACGGTCCGTGACACGCTACGGGGAAAGGCTGCTTGCTGATGTCGAGGCGTTCAATCTGGATGCGGTCAACAGCGTCCTTGAGGCGTTCCCGAAACTGCTTGGCCGCGATGAGTAAGGTGTCAGGTGCTTCAGAGGCAATCGAACTGCGAGCGTCGATCGAAGGCGACCGAGACCATGTCGTAGCCGGAATCCGAAAGCTGGCGGATCAGGTCACGGTCTTTCAGCAGGGCCATGCAGACTTTGTGCACGCTGGCCTGAAGCTGTTCAGATGCCATCTGATTCGAGGCCAGGCGGAAATCCACGATCAGGTACTTGCGGTCGACCGCTGCGCTGGCAGGAATATCCTGCCGTTCAACGCTCTCGAAACCGATATAGGTTGCCTGGGCTTCCGGGAACACCTGGCTCATAAGAACGTCGAGGTTTTCACCATGGGCAGCCTGCGCCGACAGCAACAGAGCTGCGACAGAGACGCTGAGCGAATGTTTCAAGGTCATTGGAGGCCACTCCCTGGTGACAATCCGGTTAGTCTGTAACCAAGTGTAAAGTTTAGTTACGAGAGATTATTGCAGAGTCTGTCGCATTTTGCGCGATATGTGACATTAATTTTTCAATTGTTTGCAGTCTCGATACAGTAACGGGCGGGGTCTCGGGCTCCCGGTGCGCGATACGATCAACTATGATGTAAGAAAAACGGACGTTAAGAGGAAGACGCATGTTTCAGCTTGTCTTTAAAGGGGAATGCGTTCCCGGAACGGATCTGGAAACAGCGCGCAACAATGCCCGCACCCTGTTCAAGGCCTCTCTTGAGCAGGTTGACCGCATGTTCAGTGGCCAGCCGGTGGTTATTCGCAACAAGCTGGAGGAGGTTCAGGCTGAAAAATACCGGGCGGTGCTGAAAAAGCACGGCATGTTGGCTTATGTCCAGCCGATGGCTGATGCCCGGCCTGCTGCCAGTGCGGCACCACAACTAGCACCGTCGGCCCCCGCAAGTCAGCCCCGTCAGCAGCCGACGCCGTCAGCCCCGCCTGCGGAAGAGAAGCGGAGTGGGGTTCCTGAAACCGAGCCCGGCGATCGTCTGCCGGTGGCGGGCGAGAAGGTGGACACGATACTTTCCGGCTCCGGTCTGAGTCTGGATCCGGTCGGAGTCAGCCTGACAGAGAAGACCGAAGTGGAGCCGCCGATGTTCCAGCACCTGGATGAATGGAGCCTCGCTCCGGCCGGCAGTGACCTGGGCGTGGAACGCGATCTGCCGCCACCGGTGATACCTGATGTGTCCCACCTCTCGCTGGCGGACGACGACTCCTCCGAGCGGAAATGAGCCAGTTGTGAATCAGCGCAACCGTTGGGCTCGGATTGCGTCCTGGCTGCTGACAGCTACCCTGTTTTTCCTCCCACCTCTGGCTCCGGCAGAGGAGCGCCCCCGGGTGGGGCTGGTTCTCAGTGGCGGCGGTGCCAAGGGTATGGCCCATGTTGGCGTGCTGAGGGTATTGGAAGAAATGCGGGTGCCGGTTGACCTGGTGGTGGGCACCAGCGCCGGTTCTGCAGTTGGTGCACTATACGCCAGTGGCATGCCGGTCAGCGACATTGAGCAGCGCTTTATCGAAATGGACTGGCTTTCCAGCTTTCGCGACGATCCCGGCCGGGTCTACAAGCCGGTTCGGCGAAAGCAGGATGACTGGCGCTTTCCGGTGGTTCCGGGAATCGGTGTTCGCGCCGATGGTCTGCATGTCGGTGGTGGGCTGATTGCCGGCCAGAATCTTGGTTTTATCCTAAACGAATTGACCCGTAACGCCGCTCTGGTTGAAGACTTCGATCAGCTTCCCATTCCATTTCGGGCGGTTGCCACGGATCTGGAGACCGGTGAGCAGGTGGTAATCGGTGACGGCAACCTGTCTGAGGCCATTCGGGCCAGCATGAGCATTCCAGGGGTTTACGCGCCGGTGGAACGCTATGACCGTTTGCTGGTGGATGGCGGCGTCGCCAATAACCTGCCAATCAGCGTTGCTCGGAAATTGGGTGCTGACGTTATCATCGCCATAGATATTACTGACAGCCTGATGCAGACCGACGAACTGCGAGGCGCGTTTTCCGTGGTCGGTCAGCTTACAACCATCATGACCCGACGAAATACCGATCAGCAATTGGGCCTGCTGGCCGATGGTGATGTGCTGATACGTCCCGATCTTGAAGGCTACAGCTCCGCCGATTTTTACGATGCACCAGTACTGTTTGAACTGGGGGCCAGTGCCGCGAGGGAGCACGGTGTCGAGCTGCGGCCGCTGTCGGTATCCCCTGAGGCGTGGACCGCCTGGCGGGAGAATGTGGCCGCACGTGACGGCGGGTCAAACATTGTTTCACGTATCGAGATTGAAGACAGCCGGCGACTGGCCCGCGACTTCCTCAAAGAGCGAATCCGGCAGAAAACCGGCGAGTCTCTGAATACCGAGCAGCTGGAAGAAGATCTCAAACGGATCTATGGCCTCGGTTACTACGAAATCGTGTCGTACTCCACGTCGTCGTCGCCCGAAGGTACGGTTTTGACCATACGTGTACAGGAGAAGAGCTGGGGGCCGAACTACCTGTCTTTCGGGCTCAATTATGAGGATAACTTCGACGGGGAAACCCGTTTCAATCTGGCCTCATCTCTGCGAATGACCGAGTTGAACGAGCTGGGTGGTGAGTGGCAGACCGGTGTTCAGCTTGGCACCGAGCCCTGGCTGCGGAGCCAGTGGTATCAGCCCCTGGATTACGGCTATGAGCGATTCCTGGTGCTGGGTGGCGAATATTCCCGGGATACGTTCAGCCTGTTTGACACGTCGGGCACTCGCATCGCGGAGGTAGACGTGACCTTCCGAAACGTGGATCTGGCTCTGGGTATGGAGATTGGCGGCAATGCCGAGATCCGCCTGATCTATGCCCGGGGCTATGCCACAGTGGATGAGCAGATCGGCCAGCCGGTGGCCCCTGAGGGTTCCGTGCATCAGGGTGGAATAGCCCTGCAAGTGGTTCATGATTCGCTGGATGATACGTTTTTCCCCCGCGCCGGTGGTTTTGCCGGCCTTCGGGGCCGTTTCGAGCGTGAGGGGTTGGGATCAGACCGGGAGTTCGATTCGGTAACAGGCCTGGGGCTAGGTACCGAGAGCTGGAAGGGCCTGACATTGACCGGACTAGTGTATGCCCATGCCGTAACTCGGGGCACGCCGGGCATTGAGAATGCGGTCCGCCTGGGCGGGTTTCGACGGTTATCGGCTTATGCGCCGGGTGAGATCACCGGGGACAACGCGTTGATGATCTCCGCCTACGCCAGCCAGAGCTTTGGTGGACCACTGTTGCCCTGGTTCGTCGGCGCCGGGTTCGAGGCGGGCAATGCCTGGCCCTCGCTGGATGAGGCAAGCTGGGACAGCTCGGTGAAATCCTCCAGTGTGTTCGCCGGCGTGGATACATTCCTGGGCCCTGTTCAGTTGGCAGCAGCCTACAACAACGAGGACAACTGGACGGCTTATCTCAATATCGGTTTCTCGTTCACTCAGCTCTTCTACTGAAGGCCCTCAGGCAGTCTTGTTGCCGGTCTTTTCAATGGCGGCCAGAACCTGCTGGCATTGTTGCAGGGCATAACGGTGCAGGATCTCTGCCAGGCGGTCTTCATCCCGATCATTGATGGCGCTGATGGATTGCTCCATGTGCGACAGGTTGTCTTCGATCACCTGGTTGCCTCCTTGCTGGAAGGCGACGAAAGCACAGCGCTTTGCCGACGGCCAGAGGTCATCAATGGCGGAGACAATGAAGTAGTTATCGGCATAGGCCAGCGATGCCTTGGTGTACTCAATACCCAGCTCCAGAAAGGCCATCAGGTCATTTTTCTCGTAGCAGGCCTGCATCTGGTCATAGAGGGTTTGCAGCCGCGCCATGTCATCAGGCTGCCAGTTGCGCACCAGCTTTCGCCCGGTATGGGTGAGGTAAAGCTCCAGGGTTTCGTATAGGCTGCGAACGAAATGTTCATCCAGTGGCGTCACGAACGCACCTTTGCGGGCGACGTTGCGGACCAGGTGCCGCTTTTCGAGCAGTAACAGCCCTTCCCGGATGGATCCGTGGCTGACGTCCATCTGCTTGGCCATGGCACCCTCGTAGATCCGTTCTCCAGACCGAAGCTGGCCAAAGGCAATCAGGTTTTCGATATGGCGCGCGACCTGCTCGGTCAGTGTTTCTCTGGGCTTGAAGGCATTCATGGTGATTTGTCGCTACTGCATACTGGCTGAATCGTGTAGGCATAGTCGCACATCGGGTATTCCGGAGCCAGTGGCCGGAAGGCCTACAGCAACGGTGCCAGCAGACGGACCGCCCGGCAACCCAGGCGAAACAGGATCGACCGATCCTTGTAATCGCTCTCGGTCATCAGCCGGGAATTGTCCAGATCCTGTTCCAGCATGGATTCCACGCTGCAAATGAAATGCTTGGCGGTGGTTATGGCGGTGATCTCGAAATTCAGTCGCATCGAGCGGTTGTCCATGTTGGCTGTTCCCACTGCCGCATACCGATCATCCACCAGAATTACTTTCTGGTGCATGAAGCCTGGCTGGTAGCGATAGATCCCGATGCCGGTCTTGCAGGCCTGGACCAGGTAGGAGTATGCGGCCAGCCCGATCAGGCGGCTGTCTGATTTCTCCGGAATCAGGATCCGTACGTCCACGCCCCGAAGCGCCGCCAGCTGCAGGGAGTTCATGATCTGGAAATCCGGAACAAAATAGGGCGAGGCGATCCAGAGCCGCGTGCGGGCGTTATTGATGCAGTTCAGGAAAAACAGGGTGCAGGTTTCCCAGGTGTCGGCTGGCCCTGTTGGCAGCATCAGCACCTCGTCGTCGCCCGGCTGGTTGTTGGCCGGCGCCCAGTCAAGACTGGGAAAATCGTTGCTGGCCCAGTTCCAGTCTTCCAGCCAGGCCAGCTGCAGGCCGGTGACTGCCGGGCCCTCAATCCGGCAGTGGGTATCGCGCCAGGGTTCCTGGTCCATGGCGGTGCCCAGGTATTCGTCGCCCAGATTGATGCCACCCACAAAACCGACTTTACCGTCGCAGACCAGCAGCTTGCGGTGGTTCCGGAAATTGATCTGGAACCGCCGCCGGCGGATGTTGCCGTCGCCAAACGAGGCCACGCGAGCGCCGGCGGCGGCAAGCTGGTTCAGGTACTTGCGCGGCAGCCAGACGCTGCCGATGTCGTCATAGAGAAACCAGACTTCCACACCTTGGGCGAGCTTGCGCTCGAGAATCGACTTGATCCGACGGCCCACCCGGTCTGACCGCACGATGTAGAATTCCAGCAGGATATAGTGCTCGGCGTCTTCCATGGCTTCGAACAGGGCGTCGAAGGTGGCTTCGCCGTCTCGTAACAGCGTGCACCGGTTGCCGTCGGTGAACGGCTGGCGTCCCAGTCGGCACAGCACCTGGAGCTCGTCTTTGAAGCGGTCGCTGATTGGGATCGGTATGGAGGTGGTCTGCCGTTCGAACCGATTCAGCAGATTGGTCAGGGATTCGTCTCCCAGCCGTCGGGCCCTCACGTACCCGCCAAACCGATGGCGTCCGAACAGCACGAACACTGGCACGGCCAGGTAGGGCAGCCCGATCAGGGCAATGACCCAGGCGATGGCGCCCTGGGTGGTCCGGTAGGTCAGCAGAATGCGATAAATACAGGCGAATGCGCCCAGGTAAACAACCCCTACCGCGATCGCAACCAGAGACAGTTCGTCCATCATCGCTCTCCGTCGCCGGAACCCGGCTCCTGATTCTTTGACCCTGACGTTGCCAGATGCCGCGCGCGGTAATCGGCCGGCGAGCTGCCGGTCCAACGTTTAAACGCCCGGCTGAAGGCACTGAGTTCAGAAAATCCAAGCAGGAAGGCAATCTCGCCCAGGGCGTACTGATCCCCGGCCACATACCTGAGCGCCTTGTCCTGCCGAACCTGCTCCACCAACCCGTGGAAGCCAAGGCCCTCCTTCTTGAGTTTTCGGTAAAGCGTCTGGCGGCTCATGTGGCACTGGCGGGCGAGGCTGTCGGCGTCGATCCTCTCGGTGGCCATCTGCTTTGAAATCAGCCGGCGAATCTTGCGCCCGAAGGAGCGACGGGTCTGCAGTCTTGCCAACAGTGAATTGACCTGTTTCAGCACTGCTGAGTAAACATATGGGTTGCGGCGGGGTATCGGATGCCCGAGATGCCGGCTGTTGAACGCCAGCCTGGTGACACCGCAGTCAAACCGGACCGGCCCACCGAGGAGTTTTTCATACTCGTCTGCATAGACCGGCGCAGCGTGGGCAATTACCACCCACTCGGCCCGGATACCCGGGTGGATGAAGTGCCGGGTGCGGGTGATCGCCGCCGCAAGGGTTCGGTCCATATCCTGCCGGCAGTAATGTTCGGCCATGTCTGGCTGCCAGCAAAGAATGGCCTGATCGGCGGTCTGCTCGAAACTCAGGAATACCGACTCGTTGATCAGCCGGTGCAGGCGCACATATTGGGTAACAGCCTCTCCCAGCGTGTCGCAGTTGAAAAATACATGCCCGACCAGACCCATTCGTTCCGGGTCCACGACCTGTCCGGCATGCAGCCCGACTCCCGGATCGCCTGTGACCAGCTCTGCATGCTCCCAGAGCCGGTAATGGGCATCAGCGGGTACGCGACGGTCCGGGTCGATGAGTTCCGACATTGCCAGCCCTGTCAGCTGTTCAACACGCGGTGTATTGAGCACGCCCTGGCGCTCAAGGTAATGAACCAGTGCCAGCGTGCTGGAGGCAGCAACCAGGGGAGCGCTGGTGGAATCTGGTTGGGCAGATGTCACGTTATACGGCCTGATAGTTAACGACCTGTCATGATGACTGATACAAAATGTCAAGTGTATGCAACCGCCTGTCAACGGTTACCCGTGGCTTTAACGATAGCATCAGGGTATCAGGTTGAAGCAATGGAAAAGCAATCAGGAGGTGTTTTATGGAACAGGAAATCTTCGTACCCCATACCGAGCTTGAGCGCAAAAACGTGATTGAGCTCGCCGAGTACCTGAACAGCATCTTCTATTGCTGATTTCTCAGGCGTAACGTCTATGACCTTCATGCCGGGCTCTGCCCGGCTTTTTTTCGTCTCTAGAAAATGACCGCCAATACCTGCACTTGCTCGAAAGACTGGCAGTGGTAATGTATCCGATCTGAAAACACAGACCAATCCGGAGACTGACTGCCCATGACTGTTGCGCTGAATCATCGCATTACCGGCGAAGGCCCACCCCTGATACTGCTGCACGGGCTGTTCGGCTCCCTGGACAACCTGGGGGGTATCGCCCGCCGTCTCGAAGATCAGTGGCAGATTCATGCGCTGGATGAGCGCAACCACGGCAGCTCGCCCCACTCCGACACCATGGATTATCCGGGCATGGCCGGAGATGTCATTGCCTACATGGACGCCCAGGGCCTGGAAAAGGTCAGTCTGCTGGGCCATTCCATGGGTGGCAAGGTGGCGATGCAGGTTGCCCTCCAGGCGCCGGAGCGGGTGGATAAACTGATCGTGGCCGACATTGCCCCGGTAAACTACAAACCTCGGCACGATGCCATTCTGGAGGGGTTGACCGGCATTGACCTGTCGAGTGTGCGTTCCCGTCAGGATGCAGACAGGCTGATGGCTGATTTTGTCGAAGAGCCGGGTGTGCGCCAGTTCCTTCTGAAGAATCTCGAGCGGGTTCCGCGGGAAGAGCAGCAGGAGGCCGGACCAATGTTCCGTTGGCGGCTTAACTTGCCGGTTATCGATGCCTGCTATGAAAACCTCGCCAGGGCGCCTGAGGGCGATGGCCCTTTCGAGGGGCCTGTGCTGTTTCTCAAGGGTGAGGCGTCGGCCTACATCCAGGAGAAACACCGGGATGATATCCAGCGACTGTTTCCGCAGGCTCAGTTGCGGATTATCCAGGGTACTGGCCACTGGTTGCATGTCGAAAAGGCCGACTCCTTTGCTGCCCTTTGCCGCCGTTTCCTCAGCGCCGATGAATGACAGGGGCCTTGTCAGGCATTTTCCTGCTCACCGGCCCGTCTGCTAAGGTGAATCAATCGCGGACACACGGAATAGACACAACAACAGGCGGGCAGAGCGTATGAAATGGCTGATGGTGGGTTTGCTGGTTGTCTTCCTGCTGCTTGGCAGCTTTCTGCTGACTCCCTCGCCCGTCGACAGCAAAGCCTGGAACCCGCCGTCGCCCCCCCCGCTGACCGGCGAGGTTGCACCAAATGAGCGCCTGAGGCTTGCGGAGCTGATCGCACGGGGCCAGGTTTACGGCCCCGAGGACACCGCCGTAAACCAGGACGGAGTGCTGTATACCGGCACCCAGGATGGCTACATTGTGCGGGTGTTCCCGGATGGCCGGGTTGAAAACTGGCTGTCCACCGATGGCCGGCCCCTGGGCATGGTGTTTGATGGCCAGGGCAACCTGATTGTTGCAGATTCCTGGCGGGGGCTGCTGTCCATCAGTCCTGATGGCGAGATTACCGTGCTGGCCCGCGAGGCGGAGGGTACGCTGTTCCGCTTCACCGATGATGTCGACATTGCCGATGACGGGCGCACCTACTTCACCGACGCCAGTTCCAAGTTCCGGCAGCCCGACTACCTGCTGGACCTGCTGGAAATGCGTCCCCATGGCCGCTTGCTCCGCTACTCTCCGAAAACCGGCAAGGCCGAAGTTCTTCTGGCCAACCTGCATTTTGCAAATGGCGTTGCGGTATCTCCCGAGGGCGATTACGTGCTGGTTAACGAAACCTGGAAATACCGCATTCTCCGATACTGGATTCACGGGCCAAAAGCCGGGCAGGCGGAAGTGTTTGCCGACAATCTGCCCGGTTTTCCCGACAACCTCGCGGTGGATGATCAAGAGCGCTACTGGGTGGCGTTTCCTACCCTTCGAGATTCGAGGATGGACGCCATGCACCCCCGGCCCTGGCTCAAGGATCTGGTGGCCAAACTCCCGAACAGCCTGAAACCTGCGCCACAAGAATATGGCCTTGTGATCGCCTTTGATCGGGATGGTGAGATTATTACCAGCCTCCACGACACCCGGGGTACCCATCTGCAGGAAATCACCTCGGTGAATCCTCACGATGGCAACCTTTACTTTGGTTCACTTCACAATGATCGTATTGGTCGGCTACCGTTGCAGGCCATTCCGGGTCTGGGGGACATCAACTGATGCAGCAACACGATATTGCCTGGGATCTGCCGGCGCCTTTCACGATAGAGATAGCGGTGCGGGCCGAGGATACCGATCGGCTGGGGCACGCCAACAACGTTGTTTACGTACGCTGGCTGGAAGACGTCAGCTGGGCACACATAGAAGGTTTGGGTATGACCTGGGAGCTGCACGAGAAAACCGGCAAGGCGATGGCCATCACCCGCACGGAAATCGATTACCTGGCCTCGGCGAACGCCGGCGATCAACTGGTTCTGGGGACCTGGCTGACCGATTATGATGGCCGGTTCCGGTCTGCACGGCAGTTCCAGCTTGTGCGTCCCTCGGATGGCAAAACGCTGGCCAGAGCGGTTTCCACCCACGCCTGTGTTGATCTGAAAAGCCAGCGGCCCGCCCGTGCGCCAAAAGAATTCGCCGAGATACTCGGTTCCGCTGTGGTAGCCGGAGGCAAAGGGCTGTAGGCCACCCGAGGTCTTTTGTGCTTTACTTCAGCTAGTCTTGTTCAAAGCCAATCCCGTTTAACCTGTTGTCCGGAGATCCTCATGGAAAATACTGCCGATCAGAATGCTGAAGCCACGATGCGCCATGTCATCTACGATCGCTTTGGTGACCGTGATGTCCTGCAGGTGGTCACAGCTGATGTACCCGTCCCGGGAGACGATCAGGTGCTGGTCAGGGTGCACGGTGCCGGGCTCAATCCGATCGACTGGAAAACCCGGAAAGGGCTTGGTTTCGCGGCCCGGCAGATCGAGAATTCATTGCCCTGGACGCCGGGTTACGATGTGGCCGGAGAGGTCGTCGGAGTTGGCGCCAATGTGACCACCCTGGCGCCCGGCGACCGGGTCATGGGTATGGTCGGATTCCCGGCCGGCGGTGGCGGTTATGCGCAGTATGCCCTGGCGGCGGCGGATGAACTGGCCATTGTGCCGGAAGAGCTGAACCTGGTCTCTGCAGGTGCTTTGCCCCTGGCGGCGCTGACTGCCTGGCAGGCCCTGTTCGAGATGGCGAAACTGGAGTCGGGGCAGAAAATCCTGATCCACGCTGGCGCCGGTGGCGTCGGCCATTTTGCGGTGCAGTTTGCACTGGAGCGCGGTGCCCATGTGATTGCAACGGCCTCGGCCAGTAACCGGGATTTCCTGGCGGAACTCGGGGTCCACGAAGTGATTGACTACCACAACACGGATATCGGCGAAGAGTGCTATGGCCTGGACGTGGTGCTGGATCTTGTTGGCGGTGATACCGGCAAACGCTCCTTGCACACTCTGGGCGAGCAGGGCGTCCTTGTGACCATCCCCACGGTTACCGCTGACGAAATCATCAGTGCCGCCGAGGAAATGGGTTTACGCGCCCATGGCATGACCGTCCGCCCCGATGTATTTCACCTGGATGAGATTGCCGAGTTGATTGAGGACGGCGACGTCAAGGTGCACATCGAAAAGGCGTTCGCGCTGGACGATGTCTCGCAGGCCCACGAACTGCTGGAAGGCGGGCACGTGCGCGGCAAGCTGGTGCTAGATTGTCGATGAAGGTTCCAGGTCGGCCGGTTGATCCTGGCTGGCCGATGGTTCCCCACCCTCTTTCTCCTTGCGCTCCTTTCTCGCCTGGGGCGGTACCAGGCTGACCAGGATCCAGTCGTCTTCCGGTTTCAGGTCTTTCATGCTGCAAACCGGAGCGACATGCTCCTTGCTGTCGAACGTGAACAGCACCAGGGCCTGGTTCTGGTATTTGTTAAGGAACTCCTCGTAACCGAATTCCTCGCTCAACTGGGTGGTCTTCACGGTGTAGCCCTGGCTCACCAGGCTGGCCAGCTTGGCGTAGCTGACGCCATCAAACAGACCCCGGGTCATCTGGATTTTTTCGGCCGTCTGGTGCCGGGCCTTCTGGTCCTGATCACCCTCTGCCAGGCTGAACACACACTTGTTTCCGAACCAGTCCAGGAAATGGTACGTGGCCAGGGAATTCATGTGCTTGTATGGCGAGATGACCAGCAGCTTGCCGATGCCTGTGAGATCGAGGTGGGTCGAGGCATGCTCGGATACCGGGTTGCCGAAGTAAACCTGCAGATTCTCCATGCGCGCCTGCCGGACGTTTTCCCAGTTGGTATCGGCCAGCGTAACCGGAACCTCGTACTTTTTCAGTGCCTTGCCGATCATTCGCGCGACCGGATTGGCACCCAGAATCAGGAAGCCGTATTCGGCGGGTTCCGCGACCTTCAGCAGGCGCGCGACCGGCCGTGCGGTGAGGCTTTGCAGGGTAACCGTGGCAATGATGAGCATGAACACCAGAGGTACCAGGGCGCCGGCACTCTCATAGCCCAGTTTTTGAAGCTGGAAGGCAAACAGCGCTGACACAGCAGCGGCAACAATGCCCCGAGGGGCGATCCAGCTCAGGAAGAGTTTCTCACGCCAGTTCAGATTAGTGCCGATGGCAGACAGGATAATACTCAGCGGGCGGGCAACCAGCATCAGCAGGGCCAGCACTGCTGCCAGGCCCCAGCCCAGTTCCGCAATCGCGGCAAACTCAACCCGTGCCGCCAGGATGATGAACAGGGCGGAAATCAGCAGAACACTCAGGGATTCCTTGAACTCCAGAATACTTTCGATAGGCACCTGCTTCATGTTGGCCATCCAGATCCCCATGACGGTCACGGTTAGCAAGCCGGATTCATGGGCCAGTTCGTTCGAAATGGCGTAGACGCCGAGCATGAAGGTGAGTGTGCCGGCGTTATGCAGGTACTGCGGAATCCAGTGCTTGCGTAACACTATGCCGTTGAGATATCCGGCAACGGCGCCGATCACAAAACCCACGGCCAGGGTTTTTCCAAAGATATACAACGAGTGGCCAAACACGTTGCCCTGGCCCCAGGACACGATCCCTTCGAATACCAGAACCGCCAGCAGAGCGCCGACCGGGTCAATGATGATGCCTTCCCAGCGCAGTATGTTGGCCAGTTTTGAATCCGGTCGCACGGAGCGTAGCAGCGGTGCGATCACAGTCGGGCCGGTGACTATGGAAATAGCGCCGAACAGCAGGGCGACTGCCCAGGAGACGTCCAGAAGCCATCGGGCAGCCAGGGTGCCGATGATGCAGGTGACAATGGACCCCACTGGAATGAGGTTGCGGACCATCTTGCCGTGGCCGCGGATTTCCTCATAACGCAGGGTCAAGCTGCCTTCAAACAGTATAATGGCAACGGCCAGGGATATGACCGGAAATAACAGGTCACCAAACACCACTTCCGGGGCCAGAAAACCCAGGACAGGCCCGGCTGCAATACCACCCGCCAACAGGAACAGGATGGCTGGCATACGCACGCGCCAGGCAAGCCACTGACAGAACAGTGATAAAACGCCAATGCTGGCAAGAAGCAGGACAGTGCTGACAGGCATAATGGTCTCAGGTCCGTTGATCTATTGGTTGGCGCGCCGGGCAATCCGGTTCAGGACTCGGGAAGCCGCAAATAAACCGAAGCTGGCGGTCACCGGGCTGGCGGCGCCAAATCCGGAGGCGCAATCCAGGCGCACCGGGCCGTCGGTGGCAGGTTTTTGATGGCACACTTCCCCGTCTCCGGCAGGATACGTCAGCTGCTCGAGGGAGTATACGGCCTCAATGCCAAAGCGACGCTTTGGATTCCTTGAAAAGCTGTATTCCCGCCGCAGCAGGTTTCGAACCTTGGCCAATAGTGGGTCCTGGGTGGTCTTGCTGAGGTCGGCCACCTGGATCTGGGTAGGATCGATCTGTCCCCCCGCGCCACCGGCAGACACCAGCGGAATTTTCCGGCGCTGGCAGTGGGCAATCAGTGCGGCCTTGGCCTTGACGCTGTCGATGGCGTCGATGACGCCGGTCATGCCGTCGTTGATAAGTTCGCTGACATTTTTGGTGGTCAGAAAACCGAAATGTACCCGAATGTCTGCGTCCGGGTTGATGGCCCGCAGCCGATCAGCCATGGCGTCGGTTTTAGTGCGCCCGTACTGACCTTCGAGAGCATGGAGCTGCCGGTTGGTGTTGGACACACAGACATCGTCCATGTCGATCAGGGTGATGGTACCAACGCCGCTTCGGGCCAGGGCTTCAGCGGCCCAGGACCCGACCCCGCCAAGACCGACCACGGCAATATTGGCGTGACGAAAGGCTTCCAGGGCCCGGCGCCCGTAGAGTCGTTCGATGCCGCCAAAGCGGAAAGCGTAATCGTCGGCGTTCATGGTGTCCCCGTGTTGGTCCTTTCAAAAGCCGTACAAAATCAAAGAGCGCAATTGTAACCCAGTGACCGCACAGACAGAAAAACGGCCATAAAAAAAGCCACGCAGAGCGTGGCGTTCAAAAGTACCCAGTCCGACGGGGATCTGGGCAGGACTGGTTCAGAGACACTAGTCAACGTAAGCATTATCGATTTTCATGGTGTCATCCTGAAGGTCCCAAGCTGTCATTGATCGGTCATTTCCGGCCAGGTCGTCTGGACCCTGGCCGGAGCCCGGATCATGATGCCCAGTGGTCGTCCGAGAACGCCATCAGGCTGTCCTTGCCGCTCTGAATGTCACTGAGCAGCCAGTCTGTTTCGGGCAGCAGTTTTTCGAAAAAGAAGCGCGCAGATACAACTTTGCTTTCCAGTAGTGGCTTGTTGCCTTCGCCGGCGGCAAGTTGCTCATTGGCCACGTTGGCCATCCGGGACCAGAGGTAACCGATGACCGTCAGCGCCATCAAGCGCAGATACGGAGTTGCGGCAGCGCCCGCCTGCTCCGGATCTTTCGGTGCATTGCTGGCCAGCCACATGGTGGCGCTCTCAAGTGCCTTCATCGCGTTCTTCAGCTCTTCGCGGTGCGGCGCTTCCGGGTTGTCTTTCAGGTATCCGCTCAGGGTGCCAAACAGAGTGCGTACCAGCTGACCGCCTTTCAGGCTCAGCTTACGGCCCACAAGATCCATGGCCTGAATACCGTTGGTGCCCTCGTAGATCCGGGCAATCCGGCCGTCCCGCACCAGTTGCTCCAGCGGCCAGTCGGTAGTGAAGCCGGAACCACCCAGTACCTGCAGCCCGGTGTTGGCGTTGTTGAAGCCTTCGTCCGTCAGGAACGACTTCACCACCGGGGTGAGCAGTTGAACCAGATCGTCCGCGGATTCCTGTACGGTTTCATCCGGATGGGCGACCGAAAGATCCAGCTGGTGGCCGGCAAACAGGGCCAGGGCACGCATGCCTTCGTTCAGGACTTTCTGGCGCATCAGCATCCGGCGCACATCCGGGTGCACGATGATCGGATCAGCAGGGCCATCAGGGTTTTTCGGGCCGCTCAGTGAACGGCTCTGCAGGCGCTCACGGGCAAAGCCGAGGCTTTCCTGGTAGGCCATTTCTGCCAGGCCCAGGCCCTGCATGCCAACCATCAGGCGTGCCTCGTTCATCATGGTGAACATGGCACGCATGCCATCATTCGGGTCGCCGACAAGCCAGCCCTTGGCACCTTCGAAGTTCATGACACAGGTGGCAGAGCCCTTGATGCCCATCTTGTGCTCGAGACCGCCACAGAAGGCCGGGTTGCGCTCCCCGGAATCCGGCAGGAACTTGGGAACCACAAACAGCGAAATGCCCTTGGTGGTGTCCGGTGCCCCGGGCAGTTTGGCCAGAACCAGGTGCAGGATGTTGTCCACCAGGTCGTGTTCGCCGCCGGTTATCCAGATCTTGGTGCCTTCGAGGGCGTAGCTGCCGTCATCGTTCGGCGTCGCGCGGGTGCGAATCAGGCCCAGGTCAGTGCCGCACTGTGGCTCTGTGAGGCACATGGTGCCCGTCCACTCGCCGGAAATCAGCTTCTCCAGATAGGTCTTTTTCAGTTCGTCAGAACCGTGGGCGTGCAGGGCGCTGATGGCGCCGTGGGTCAGGCCCGGGTACATGCCCAGGGACAAGTTGGTGGAGCACACCATTTCATCCACCACAAACTTCAGTGTGTGGGGCAGACCCTGACCGCCGTATTCAAGTGGCGCGTCCAGCGCGGTCCAGCCGCCCTCAACGAATTTCTTGTAGGCGTCCTTGAAACAGTCGGGGGTTTTCACCGAGCGGGTTTCAGGGTCGTAGGTACAGCCCTCACGATCGCCGGCCTGATTGGTGGGCTGGATGACTTCCGCAGCGAGCTTTCCAGCCTCGTCGATAACCGCAGAAATGAGGTCCGGGGTGGCATCGGCGTATTTTTCCAGCTCATGCAGCCGATCTGCGCCCAATACATCAAACAACAGAAAGCGAAGGTCATTCGCCGGAGCCTGGTATTGCATCGATACTCTCCTAGGTGCGCCGTTTTAACTGGAGCTCTGCGAAACTCGGCAGAGCTCCGAAGATGGTTTGAATACTGGATTCATACGCCCGTTTTAATAGGCTGGTTCACCGTTTCAGCAGTCTGGACGATAGAATTTTCGTATGTCCTCTGAATTAAGGAGGTCTTAAATGAAACAAGTGGTGATAGCCGGAGTTTCCGGCGCGATCGGTGGCGCTTTGGCGAGTCGGTTGCTTGAGCGTGATTCGCAAACCAGGGTGATCGGGTTGTGCCGCGACCCGGAGAATGCGCCGGACGCCTTGCGCAGCCATCAGCGCAGCACCATGCTGCCCTGGGATGCGGAAAGCAGTGCCGCGCCCGGTGCGATTGCCGAGGCACTGGAATCGCTGCTAAACAGGGAGGAGGGCATTGATAGCTTTATCTATGCCGCCGGGCTGCTTCATGGGCCGGATATGTTCCCGGAGAAGCGGCTTGAAGACCTCGATCCGCAGAGTATGGCGCGTGCGTTTGCTGTCAATGCAACCGGTTTCGGATTGCTGGCTCAGGCGTTATTACCATGGCTGCGGCATCGGGAGTTCAAGCGGGTAGTGGCCATCTCCGCCAAGGTCGGATCGATCACCGATAACGGATTTGGTGGCTGGTACGCCTATCGCAGCTCGAAGGCGGCTCTGAATATGCTGGTGCGCAATATGTCCATTGAGTTGCCGCGCCGCTGCAAACCGATTGCCTGCGTGTCCCTGCATCCGGGCACGACCGAATCGGCGTTGAGCGAACCATTCAGTCAATCCCTTGCCAAGCTGAAAGTGCATACTCCGGCGGAAACCGCCGCCAATCTTCTGAAAGTGGTCGATGGACTGGGGCAGGGCGACAACGGACGATTCCTCAGCTGGGATGGTTCTGAATTGCCCTGGTAGTGTGAACGCTTTTCAACTCTGCTATAGAAAGGGGGCGATCGTGATCGCCCCCTTTCTATAGCCGTTATTCAGCTGAACTTGTTATCGAAGAAACGGGTTGAGCATCCGGGTAAAGGTGCCGGTGAGCTTCACTGGGGCACTCAGCACGGATAGCGTGATGCAGTCTTCACAACCAACCGCCACAGGCTTGTGCTCATCCTCGTCGTTCAGGACTACAAAATCCCATTGATTGAACACCCCTTTCTGGTCGGCAAAGGCGCCCTGAAGGACTATCGTTGTTTCTTCACCACGGTGAGTGTGGGCAGGTGCCTTACCGCCTGCGGCCAGCTTCTGCAGCACAACCTGCTCTTTCTGTCCGGGGAACCGGTCAGTAATGTCCAGGACGCTCACGTCACCCAGTTGGCGCTTCCAGGGCAGGCTGTTCAAATCCTCGCCCAGCAGTCTTTGAAGGGCGCTAACCCTGGGAACCGCCGGGGCCGCCGATTCAGCTGATGGTTCGCTATCGATTCTTGAAAGGATGCTGTCAAACATGCTTTCAGAAACAGTTACCTTTGGCTGCTGCTCCATCATCACAGCACCAAGACTATCAAGCGTGTCCACACGGCTACGGCAGTGGGAACATTTGTCCAGGTGGAGCTTGATGCACAGAGCATGGGGCTCGCTCAGGTTACCTGCGCTGTACTCCATCAGGCTCAAACTGTCGGGATGATGCCGTGTCATACGTTCTGGTCCTGCAAAATCACTTTCAGTTTATTCAATGCCAGGCGAACCCGGCTTTTCACGGTGCCAAGCGGGATGTCTAACTCGTCCGCAACCATCTGGTGGGACTTGTTCTCCATGTAGACCTTGGCAATAACCGTGATCTGTTCTTCCGGAAGATGACTCAGGGATTCCCTGATCCGCCTCTCGGACATCAGACGGTGCAGCGAGGTGACCGGTTCGTTTTCATTTTCACCCGGGATCTGCCAAAGATCTTCTGTCTCAATCGGCATTTCAGCACTGGTACGCTGCATCTTTCTCAGCATATCGATGCGCTGGTTCCGGGCGATCGTAAAAATCCAGGTGGATGCGGCTGCCTTGCGCCAGTCATAGAGACAGGAACGCCTCCAGATCGACACGAAAACTTCCTGCACGAGCTCTTCCGCGTGGCTTGCCAGGCCGTTGGCCATGGCGTAGTACTTGATTTGCGGGCCAAAATGCTCGAACAGCGCGTGATACGCTTCACGATCCTGGTGCTTGCCCACCTTCTGCAGCATCTGGCTCCAGGGGTCTTTCCGGCCCTCGGAACTTGCTGGCTTTTGATCCAGTGTGGTCACCGGACGCTCCTTGACAGTCGCATGATTTGAGCTTGTTCTGGTCATCATTCTATGCACTCGTCCCGGGTTTGTCAGTGCCTAGTTTTACGGATCGTTGAATCAGGTGGATCAGCCTGTGTGGAAAGAAAACGCAGAAAGCTGGCATCAGCGACGGTTTTTGATCGTCTCGCAGGTGATTGCCGGAATCGGCAGAGCGGTCTAGTCTGAGCAATAAATCGACTCCGGACGACAACCACCTTCATGAATGCTCCCGGCTTTACCGGAAACCTGCCCGTTATCCGGGCGCACTATGCGGATATCCTCTGCCAGTTGGCGGAGGATCGTGGCCTGCAGCGGTTCCGGCTATTGTCGGCTTCCGGTATCCGTCCATCCATGCTTGGTCATCCGGACAATTTCATTACCGTCGAACAGTTCAGTGCGCTGTGCCGCGAAACTCTTGTCCAGAGTGGTGATCCTGCCCTTGGGCTCGAATTCGGAAAGCGGCTGAAATTCACCACCCATGGTTCTCTGGCCCAGGCTGCCATCAGCTGCGACACACTTGAGCAGGCGCTCACGGTGTTGATCAAATATTTCCAGATCCGTTTTGCCTACATGAGCCTGTCGTTTTTCGTGGAGGATCATGAGGCCGTGATCCAGCTGGATCTGGCGCACAGCATTGAGGACCTGTACCGGTTCAATGTTGATGTGGTGATGGCTTCACTGATGGATGTGAATCTCCTGCTTTTGGGCCATCGGCTGCTGGATGGCGGGCGATGCCTGCTGGATTTTCCGGAGCCTGACGATGTCTTGGCCTATCGACAGCTGTTTGGAAGCCAGATTTCGTTTGACAGCGGTGTGAACCAGCTGCGGTTCAAGCGGGTTTTTCTCGACTCCCCCATGTCATTGTCGAATCCGGTGACCCGCCGCATTGCGGAGGCCCAGTGCCAGGAGGAAATGCGATTCATCGAGGGTTCTGCGTCGGTTTCAGATCGGGTGGTGCGCCTGCTGGAGACCAGGCGAAGTCAGCGGTTACCGTCGCTGGAGGATATGGCGGAACGCCTGAAAATGTCCGCCAGGACGTTACGCAGGCAATTGGCATCCGAAGGGGTGCGATTCCAGCAACTGCAAGATTCCATTCGCCACCGCCGAGCCCTTGAATTGCTGCGCCGCAATGAGCTGACCATTGATGAGATTGCCGACGCTCTGGGCTATAGCGACCCCTCCAACTTTGGCCGGGCTTTCCGAAAATGGGAAGGGGTGGCTCCCAGCGCTTGGCGTCGGGAGCACCAGAAGTACTGATTCGGCCTATTCCTCGAGGTAGGTATAACCATCCAGGCCGGCGGCCAGCTCCGCCAGCAGCGCTGACTGGGCCTCTGGTGCCAGGGCAGAGGCGGTGAACTTGCGTCGATAGGCCTCCATCAAGGCCTCGGGTTCAAAATTCACATAGCGCAAGACCTTGGCGACGGTGTCTCCGGTTGTGGGGGCGCTTATGTCGTAGCCGCCTTCCGGCGTCAGGCGGACGTCGACCGAATGGGTGTCGCCGAACAGGTTGTGCATGTCGCCCAGAATCTCCTGATAAGCGCCAGTCATGAAAAAGCCCATGAGCAGTGGTTCGCCGGTCTTTTCTTCAGGCAGGGGCAGGGTGGTCTCGGTGCCCTGGCCATCCACATATCGGTCGATGCGCCCGTCCGAATCGCAGGTGATGTCCTGGATGACTGCGCGCCGGTTCAGGGGGCGATCCAGGCCATTGATCGGCATAACCGGGAAGATCTGATCAATGCCCCAGACATCGGGCAGTGACTGGAACAGGGAGAAATTCACGAACAGCTTCTCGGCCAGTTTCTCGTTGAGCTCGTCGATGATTTCCCGGTGCGCCCGGTTGCTGCTGTCCAGCTGATCCCGAAGCAGTCGGCAGCAGCGGGTGTACAGCGTTTCGGCGTCTGCCCGTTCCTGCAGAGACAGTACACCGTGGGCAAACTGGGCGTGAACATCGGCCATGGCGTGGAGTACGTCATGGTAGATCTCAGCCAGTGAGCGGGGTGTGTTTGTGTCCTGCAGGCTTTCAAGGTCGCGCCAGAGATCGTGCAACGGGGCCGATGCCGTATCTTCCGGCTGCTCCGGCGACCGGTTTTCCGGCGCTTCGCGGTCGATCACATTGGTCACCAGCACCGAATGGTGCGCAGTCAGGGCCCGGCCGGATTCGCTGATCAGGTCCGGGTGAGGAATACCGTGGCGATCACACTCGGCCTGCAAAACATGCACGACATTATAGGCATATTCGTAAACGCTGTAGTTCATTGAGCAGCTACTGCGTGAGCGAGTGCCCTCGTAGTCCACGCCCAGCCCACCACCGATATCCACCGTGCCGACCGGGGCGCCCATCTGGCGTAATTCGCTGTAAAAACGGGCGCATTCCCTGAGTCCGGTCTGGATGTCACGGATATTGGCGATCTGGGAGCCCAGGTGGAAATGCAGAAGCTGTAGGGTATCCAGAGCGCCTGCCTCGCGCAGAGTATCGACGACATCCAGAACCTGGCTGGCGGACAGGCCGAATTTGGATTTTTCACCGCCCGTGTTCTGCCAGTTGCCTTTGCCGATGGTGGCCAGCCGCGCACGCACCCCGATCAGCGGTGATACGCCCAGGCTTTTGGCCTCCTCGAGGATAAGTGGCAGTTCCGACTTTTTCTCGACCACGATGAACACCTGGTGGCCCAGGGTCTGGCCAATCAGGGCCAGGCGGATGTATTCCCGATCTTTATAGCCGTTGCAGACGATCACCGATCCCGGCTGCTGCGACATTGCCAGCACCGCCATCAGTTCCGGCTTGCTCCCCGCCTCAAGGCCGATCTGCCCTTTCGAGGCGGCCGGCTCGGCGGCCAACAGCTCCTCGACCACGCGGCGCTGCTGGTTGACCTTGATCGGGTAGACCGCCGTGTAACGGCCCTGGTAGGCGTGCTCCTCTGCAACCTTGTTGAAGGCATTGCAGAGTTTGTTGACGCGGTCGTGCAGGATGTCAACGAAGCGCACCAGTACCGGTAGCTGAACTCCAGATTCGGTTAGCGTTCGGCTCAGTTCCGGCAGGTTGATTCGTGCCGGGCTGTGGCCGCGATCCGGACGGATCAGTACCTGGCCCTGGTCATTGACACCGATGTAGCCATCGCTCCAGTGGGCAATGTTGTATACCTTGTGGGCCGGGGTGGCGCTGGCTTCGCTCATGCTTGCTATCCTGTCAGGAAACACTGGCCGCCATTGTATGGATTCCCACCCCGGGCTAAAAGCACCGGGTGCGGAAAATACGTGGCCATTACCGCGATTATCGCTTTAGCTCACGATGGGGCGTCCCTACAATACGCCTCTTTGATTCAGCCCATGGCCCACAGCGGGAGGCAAGACATGACAGCACTCAATGACGGCTGGTTTACCGAGGTATTCCAGGATCAGGGGACCGCGTTCTCCCTGCAGGTGAAAAAGAAGCTCCACGAGGAGCAGACACCGTTCCAGAAACTGGAAATTTACCAGACCGAGACCTTTGGCAACCTGATGGTTCTGGATGGCTGCGTGATGCTGACCACCCGCGACAACTTCCTGTACCACGAGATGATGACTCATCCGGCTCTGTTTACTCACCGGGACCCCAAAAAGGTGGTGATTATTGGCGGCGGTGACTGTGGCACCTTGAAAGAGGTACTTAAACACCCTGGCGTTGAGGAAGCCTGGCAGGTGGAAATCGACGAGCGGGTAACCCGAATGTCAGAAAAGTATTTCCCGGAGCTGTGCGAGGCCAACAGTGACCCACGCGCCAACTTCTTCTTCGGGGACGGCATTCAGTGGATGCGGGACATTGAGCCAAACAGTGTCGACCTCATCATCATCGACAGCACAGACCCGGTTGGCCCGGCCGAAGGCCTGTTTGCCCTGGATTTTTACCGGGATGCCATGCTGGCGTTGCGCGAGGGTGGCATTATTGTCCAGCAGAGTGAATCGCCGCTGCTGCACACCGAGAGCATCATCAAGGGTATTCACGAGGACATGCGCAAGGCCGGGTTCGAGCATGTGCAAACCCTGCCATTCCCGCAGCCGGTTTATCCGACGGGCTGGTGGAGTTGCACCATGGCGAGCAAGGAGAATCCGATCAAGTACTTCCGAGAGGAAGATGCCAACAATCGCCCGTTCGTAACCCGCTACTACAATGCCGGTGTGCATCGTGGTGCGCTGGCGATGCCGCAGTTCATGGTTGATGCCCTTGAGGACGAGGTTCGTCCGGAAGAAGGTTAGGGGAAACTCTGAGAGACAAAAAAGGGGCGCCAATTGGCGCCCCTTTTTCATTTGCAGTTTCAGCGTTTACTGCTTGCCGCTGACGAACTCCGGATAGGCTTCCATACCACACTCGGACAGATCCACACCTTCGTACTCGTCTTCTTCCGAGACCCTGATACCCATGACGGCTTTCAGAATACCCCAGACGATGAGGCTGGTTACGAACACCCAGATGAAGATGGTGAGCATGCCGACCAGCTGACCCATAAAGGTGGCGTCTGCGTCGGACAGGAGGACCGCGAAGATACCCCAGATGCCCACAACACCGTGTACAGAGATGGCACCGACCGGATCGTCAATGCGCAGCTTGTCCATGGTAACGATGGAGAAGACCACCAGGGTGCCACCGATAGCGCCAATGATGACGGCCAGCAGAGGTGAAGGATCCGCCGGCTCAGCCGTGATCGCAACCAGGCCGGCCAGGGCACCGTTCAGGGCCATGGTCAGGTCGGCCTTGCCGAACATCAGGCGCGCCACGATCAGGGCAGCAATCAGGCCACCAGCTGCGGCTGCGTTGGTGTTCAGGAACACGTTGGCAACTTCGTTGGCGACACCGATACCACCCAGCTTCAGGGTAGAGCCACCGTTGAAGCCGAACCAGCCCATCCACAGGATGAAGGTACCAAGAGTTGCCAGGGGCAGGTTGGCGCCCGGGAACGCGCGGATTTCACCTTTGGCGCCGTATTTACCTTTACGGGCACCGAGCAGGATCACACCTGCCAGGGCTGCTGCTGCACCGGCCATGTGAACAATACCGGAACCGGCGTAGTCGCTGTAGCTCAGCTCGTACATGCCGAATACCGCGTCGCCGTTCCAGGTCCAGGAACCCTGCATCGGGTAGATGAAACCACACATAACAACGGCGAAGCCCAGGAAGGCCCAGAGCTTCATACGCTCAGCCACAGCACCGGAGACGATGGACATGGCAGTTGCAACGAAGACAACCTGGAAGAAGAAGTCAGAAGCGCCGCTGTATTCGCCCATGTCGCCGAAGCCGGCTTCAGTGGAGGCTGCAATAACGCCCGCAATCGCTGCGTCGTCCATCTCGGCAACAGTCGTTACACCGCTCAGGAAGATACCGCCGTCGTACATGATGTCGTAGCCGACAATCAGGTACATGGTACAGGCGACCGCAAACAGGGCCACGTTCTTGGTCAGGATCTCGGTGGTGTTCTTGGCACGCACCAGGCCGGCTTCCAGCATGGCAAAGCCAGCGGCCATCCACATGACCAGGGCACCGCAAATCAGGAAGTAAAAGGTATCCAGCGCATACTGGAGTTCAAAAATGTGATTAAGATTGCTTTCCATATGAAGCCCTCCGCACGAGGCTTTTCAGGTTATAAATTTTTTTGCGTTGGCTGTTCGAAAAATCAGAGCTGGTTCAGACCGCTTCTTCGCCGGTTTCGCCAGTCCGGATCCGGATGGCTTGAGCCAGTTCAGTCACGAAGATCTTGCCGTCACCGATCTTGCCGGTGTTAGCCGCCTTGGTGATGGACTCGATAACCTGGTCCAGAAGGTTGTCGCCGATAGCAACTTCCACCTTCACCTTGGGCAGGAAATCCACCACGTATTCCGCGCCACGATAGAGTTCTGTGTGGCCTTTTTGCCGACCGAAGCCTTTGACTTCAGTGACGGTTACGCCTTGTACGCCAATCTCGGATAGTGCCTCACGGACATCATCCAATTTGAAAGGCTTGATGATCGCTGTCACAAGTTTCATTGCTTTCTCCTTGGTAAAGCCGTCTCAACAGTGAGAGCCCGTCGGCCGGTTGTTGAGCTCGGGATGCTGCCACCTCGCACACCAATTGTGCGGATTGCGTACGAGAGCTTTAGCATCGTGTATGCCAACGCAAAAAAATAGTTAAAAAACAGTAGGCTACGATATCCGCGTACCAGAATGGCGCAAACTTGTGCACCAAAATAGAGCGGGTAGCCGGCCAGTGAGCCAATTTGGAGCGGGCTCCCTGACCCTTCGCCACTTATTATAGGGTCGACCACCTACAGTATGGCAGGGGCTGCGGTGTGATACACTCCCGCTAACCGGCAACCGGCCCTGTCTTTTAGTCGAAGCCGGATATTTCAGGAATTTGTGAGGTGACGTGTGAAAGGTCCACAGGATATTTTTTCTCAGCTGCAGGGCCAGTTCGGCCAGTTTGTTCCAGACATGGCCCGCGCTGCACGGGAAGATTTTGAAACCCAGGCCCGGGCCACCGTGATGGCCGTTTTGTCTCGCCTGGAGTTGGTAACCCGGGAGGAGTTTGACGCCCAGCAGGCCGTCCTGCTAAAGACCCGTGAAAAGGTGGATGCCCTCGAGAAGCGGGTGGCCGAACTGGAAAATTCCCTGCAGAAACAATAAATCCCGGACACGCCTGGCAGGATGCCGGGCAAACATATTCGGTTATTACCATGGATGGTTGTCATGCTTGCTATTGTTCATTCTCGCGCCGCCATTGGCGTGTCAGCGCCTGCCGTTACCGTTGAAGTCCATCTCTCGGGCGGCTTGCCCGCGCTCTCGATCGTGGGCTTGCCGGAAACCGGTGTAAGGGAGAGCAAAGAGCGCGTCCGAAGCGCGCTTCTTAATGCCGGTTTCGAATTTCCCGCCCGAAGAATTACCATCAATCTCGCCCCCGCTGATCTGCCAAAAGAGGGTGGTCGGTTCGATCTGCCCATCGCTCTGGGCATTCTGGCAGCGTCTGGGCAGATCCCGGTCGACAGCCTTTCCGATTGCGAATTCGTCGGCGAATTGTCCCTTGATGGTGCACTGCGCCCTCTGAAAGGTGTTCTGCCGGCCGTGTTGGCCGCACGGGAGGATGGTCGGGCCTTGCTGGCTCCCCACGCCAACTCCGAGGAAGCGGCACTGGCAAGCCAGGGTGATCTTCTGGCCGCCGGTCACCTGCTGACCGTGTGCGAACATCTGAGTGACCGTGCCCGTCTTGTGCCGGTGCCAGGGTCTCCCCTGGAGGAAGCGCCGGACGGCAACCGTGACGTGCCCGATCTGTCGGATGTCCGCGGCCAGCAGGTGCCGCGCCGAACGCTGGAGGTGGCTGCAGCGGGCGGTCACAATCTTTTGTTCTTCGGTCCCCCGGGAACCGGGAAGAGCATGCTCGCCAGTCGCCTGCCCGGAATCCTGCCCGGGCTTGATGATGCTGCAGCCATGGAAGTGGCGAGCGTGCATTCAGTGGCCGGGCTGCCGGTTCGGGCCGGGGGCTGGCGCCAGCCGCCTTTTCGAGCGCCTCATCATACCGCGTCAGCAGTTGCGCTGGTCGGCGGTGGCAGCAGCCCGAGGCCGGGGGAGATCTCCCTGGCGCACCGGGGCGTACTTTTCCTCGACGAGTTGCCGGAGTTTGAGCGGCGGGTGCTGGAAGTGCTCCGGGAACCGATGGAAACCGGGGAAATCTCGATCAGCCGGGCGGCGCGGCAGGTGAATTTTCCGGCGCGTTTTCAGGTCGTTGGCGCAATGAACCCGTGCCCCTGTGGCTACAGTGGTCATCCCACCATCGAGTGCCAGTGCACGCCGCAACAGGTTACCCGCTACCGGTCGAAGATCTCCGGGCCGTTGCTCGACAGGTTTGATCTGCACGTTGAGGTGCCGGTGCAGGGCGGCGACATACTGATGCGCCAGGGTGGGGATGGCGAGACCAGCGCCACGGTCCGGGAGCGTGTTCGGGCTGCCAGATCCCGTCAATCAGAGCGGGGTTACCTGAATGCCGCGCTGTCCGGGTGTGAATTGCAGGCTGCATGCCGACTGGACCAACAGGGTGAGCGACTGCTTACCGGTGCCATGGAGAAGCTGGGGCTTTCGGCCAGGGCGTTGCATCGTATTCTTCGGGTGGCCAGAACGCTGGCGGATCTGGAAGGCTGCGAGAAGCTGCGGCAAAGCCATCTGGTTGAAGCGCTGGGCTATCGGCAACTGGACCGACAACAGGGTCGCAACTCGGTGGTCTCCGCCTGAGCCGGAACACTCTGGTAAACTAGTGGCAAATCCCGTTAAACATAACCCGCTGCCTGCGGTTAAGGATTGCAGATGACAGACCAGAAAGAACCGCAAGATCCCAAAGACGCCGCTGATTCGCCGGTCACCACCCGTCGTGGTGTGCGTAGCTTCGTTCTACGCCAGGGCCGGATGACGGAGGGCCAGAAAAAGGCGTTCGAGCGGAGCTGGCCGAAGTACGGCCTGACCCGTGAGGACGGAATGATTGATCCACGGGAGGTCTTTGGCCGCGACAACATGCTTAACCTGGAAATCGGTTTCGGCATGGGCCGGTCCCTGGCCGAAATGGCCGAGGCGGCTCCCGAGCAGGATTTTATCGGGGTTGAAGTTCATCAGCCCGGTGTTGGTGCACTGCTCAAGGAAATCGAGGATCGTGGTCTGGAAAACGTCCGGATTTACAGTATCGATGCCAACGATGTGATTGATCTCTGCCTGCCGGACGCCTGTCTGGATCGCATGATGGTGTTTTTCCCGGATCCCTGGCACAAGAAAAAGCATCACAAGCGCCGGTTGATCCAGCATGAGTTTGTCCAGCGGGTTCGTCACAAGCTCAGAGTGGGTGGAATCCTGCACCTGGCGACGGACTGGGAGAACTACGCCGAGCACATGCTTGAGGTTATGAGCGAGTCAGAGGGTTTTGCCAACACCCAGGAATCCGGAGGCTATTCACCGCGCCCTGAGGACCGTCCCATTACCAAGTTCGAAAAGCGCGGTGAAACCCTTGGTCACGGTGTCTGGGACCTGTTGTTTTACCGCACCAACTGACAGCTGTTGATTCGGCGTCAGTGATGAGCCAGCGGGTGGCGCCGTGAGGCCCGGATGATGACCAGTCCGGCGATGCCGAGCGTGAGCGCCGTGAACTTGATCAGCGCGCACAGGGTTGCAGACAGGCTCACTTCATCGGTGGGTGGGTTGAAATTGTTCAGCAACAGAATGTTCTCAGCACCATCGCTCAGGCCGGCAGTTGCAAACAGGGCCCGCACCCAGCGGGCTCCAACCCGCTCCCGAATACCGGGGCGATCGCGAGTGAAATGTCGGGTAAGGTGAATCAGGGCAAGCATGTAGGCGGGAATGAACAGGAAGTCCAGCCAAAGTGAAACCTTCGCCCAGGCAACTCCTTCGCGTCCCCAACTGCGAAAAATGGCGTGGGCCTGTTCGGCGGTACCGGCCAACTGATAGCTCACGATACCCTGGGGCGCTGACGCCGTCTGCAGCGGCTGGTTGACCATTAGCAGCGCGAACAGCAGCACGGCAGCTACCACCAGGCTGGCTTTCAGGCTTTTTGGAAATGCTGCCATTCCGTGTGCAGGGTCCATTACAGAAAACGCTCCAACAGGCTGTTAAGGTATCTCTGGCCCAGGTCGGTTGCCTGGAGTCGATCACTTACCAGCAGCTTTTCATTCCGCAGTTGTTCAAGTTTTACCCCAACTGTTGTCAGGGGTAAACCCGTTCGTTCAGAAAAAAGGCTTTCATCCACTCCTTCCTTAAGTCTGAGGGCGTTCATCAGGAACTCCAGAGGCAGGTCTTCCGCCGCGATCACATCAGAGCCGGCCGTCCGGCTCCCGATACGGTTCAGGTAAGCTTCGGGCTGCCGGGTCTTCCAGTATCGTCTGATGCTGCCGTCGGCCAGACTGATCTTGCCATGCGCGCCAGCCCCCAGTGCCAGATAGTCCCCGAAAGTCCAGTAGTTCAGATTATGGCGGGAGGCCTTTCCGTCAAGGCTCCAGGCCGAGACTTCGTAATCCTGGTAGTCCCGATGATGCAGTAATTCAGACCCCCGGCGATAGATGTCCCAGAGATGATCGTCGTCTGGCAGGTCTGGAGGTCGGCTGTAAAACTCGGTATTGGGTTCCAGGGTCAATTGATACCAGGACAGATGGGGCGGTTCATAGTCCAGGGCAGTCTGGATGTCCTCGCAAGCCTGCTGCGGAGTCTGGCCTGGCAGGCCGTGCATCAGGTCGATATTGAGGTTGTCGAAGCCGGCATGGCGAGCGGCCTGGATGGCCCTGTGGGCGGCATCCGAGTCATGAATTCGGCCCAGTGCTTTCAGGTGGTCGGGATTGAAGCTCTGCACACCGATGGACAGGCGGTTGATGCCTGCCTTCCGGAAGGCCTCGAAACGGCCGGCCTCAAGCGTGCCCGGGTTGGCTTCCAGGGTGATCTCGGCATCCGGCGCAAAGGTGAGCCTTGCCCGTAATTCCCGGAATAGCCGATGGTAGAATTCGCCGCTCATCAGGGAAGGGGTGCCACCTCCGATGAACACGGTTTCTATCGGTCGGTCGGCGGCAAAGGTCAGATCCTGGTCGAGATCTTCGAGTAGAGCCCGCAGATAGGCGGATTCGGGGATAGTACCGGTGAAAGCGTGAGAGTTGAAATCACAGTAGGGGCACTTTCGCACGCACCATGGCACGTGGATGTATAGGCTTAGCGGCGGTCGAACCGTCGTTGGCCGCTGACGTTCCCCGGGCCTGGTATCACTCAACTGTCTCAGGCCTCGGCCTTCAGTTGATCCAGCAGAATTTTCAGGGCCCTTCCGCGGTGGCTGATGTCTCCCTTCTCGGAGCGGGACAGTTCAGCCGCGCTGCAGCCATGCTCGGGTACGAGGAATACCGGGTCATAGCCGAATCCACCATCGCCCTTGGGTGATCTGAGGATCGAGCCGGGCCAGCGGCCATGGCAGATGATCGGGGTCGGGTCGTCGGCATGGCGCAGGTATACCAGTACACAGTGAAACTGGGCTCCCCGTTGCCCGTCCGGAACATCGGCCATGGCGTCGAGCAGTGCGTTCACGTTGTCCTGGTCGGTTGCATCCGCGCCGGCAAAGCGGGCGGAGCGGACGCCGGGGCGCCCGCCCAAGGCATCCACGGCCAGACCGCTGTCGTCGGCCAGGGCTGAAAGCCCGGTTTCCCGAGCGGCATGGCGAGCCTTGAGAATCGCGTTCTCGACAAAGGTAACCGCCGGCTCCTCGGCTTCACCGACGCCCAGATCTCCTTGGGCAACCGGGGTCATCCCCAGAGGCGAGAGCAGTTCGGTCAACTCCCCGATTTTCCCTTTGTTATTGCTGGCGATGACAAGTCGGTTGGTCATATAGGCTTAATCGCTGAACAGTGTATGAGCAAACCGTACCGCCAGGTCCTGCTGGTGTCCGGTAGGGCGTGCGGTAATATTGAAGGTCATCAGCTCTCCAGAGGAATACTGATACTCGGCAATAAAGTACACGGAGTCACCTTCCTGAATCCGGCGAAACGCCAGAAAGCGCACCTGTTGGACATCGTTGGAGACCTTGCCTTCCACCTGGCCACTCACCGGAGACATGGAGCCGTCTTCGTTTTCCTCCATGATGGAAATATTGACGATGCCGATGCCCTTGCTCCGCTGAAGATTATTGGCTTTGGCTACTTCCGGTGCCAGGAAGGTGCTGGGCAGAACGCTCCAGAGTACCTTGTAATCGCCGAAGTCCTGCGAGCCGGCCTGTGCCTGTAGGCTGAACAGACCGATCAGCGCGATGACCAGCAGGTTGCGGAATGTGGAAAAGGTTTTCGTGATCATTGCTAGGTCTCCCGTGTGATTCGGTAAATGGCAATTTCACCCAACAAATTCGGCCACAGACGGGCCAGCCAACTGTTCTGGTGCTGGCCGTCCACCACCCGACGGCTTTTGATTCTGATGCCTTTCTGGCGGCACAGTGCCTCAAAATCCTTGAAGGTGCACAACCTTATGTTAGGCGTGTTATACCATTTATACGGCAGTGCCTCGGATTCGGGCATACGACCGCTCAAAGTCAGTCCCCAGCGCAACCGCCAGTGGGCAAAGTTCGGGAAAGTCACGATGCCTTCGTTGCCAACCCGCAGCATTTCATCGAGTACCTTGTCGGGGCGCCGGACCGCTTGAAGCGCCTGGGTCATCAGAACAATATCGAAACTGCCGTCCTCAAAGTTCCCCAGCCCCTGAGTGTCCAGGTTCTGTTCGATAACCGCCACCCCACGGCCCATGCAGGTGGTGATGTGGTCCGGGTTAATCTCCAGGCCGAAGCCACTGGCACCCCGTTCCCGATGGAGGAAATCAAGAAGAGTGCCATCGCCACAGCCCAGGTCCAGAACATGGTGGCCGGGCTGAACCCACTGCTGGATGATTTCGAGATCCGGTCTCATGCGCCGACCTCCCGTGCTACCCGGTCCATGTAGGCGTTAAAGATGTCAGTGTATCGCGGGGTCGGAATCAGAAATGCGTCGTGTCCCCAGGGCGCGTCCACCTCTGCGTAGCTGACCTTCCTCCGCGCGCCAATCATGGCGTTGACCATTTCTTCGGAACGGGCTGGCGTGAAGCGCCAGTCGGTGCTGAACGACAGCACGAGGTATTCGCAACTGGCTGCCGCCAGTGCTTTGGAAAGGTCACCGCCAAACTCGTAGGCCGGATCAAAGTAGTCCAGGGCGCGGGTCATCAGCAGATAGGTATTGGCGTCGAAAGACTCTGAAAAGCGCTCGCCCTGGTAACGAAGGTAGCTCTCAACCTGGAATTCCGCGTCATAACCAAACTTGTAGGCCTGGTCACGGAGTTCGCGGCCAAACTTCTCACCCATGGAGGCATCCGACAGATACGTGATGTGGCCGACCATCCGTGCCAGCATAAGGCCACGCCTGGGAACGGTTTCAAAGTCGTAATAGCGACCGTCGTAAAACTCCCGATCGGAGGTGATGGCCTGGCGTGCTACTTCATTGAAGGCAATGTTCTGGGCGGTCAATCGGGGAGTGGACGCAATCACCACCGCATGTCGCAGGCGATCGGGGTAGTCGAGGCTCCACTGCAGGGCCTGCATGCCGCCCAGGGAGCCGCCAACAACGGCTGCCCAGCATTGAATGCCGAGCCGGTCTGCCAGCAGCGCCTGACTCTTGACCCAGTCGCCGACGGTGATGACCGGGAACTCCGGGCCGAAGGGTTTTCCGGTTTCGGGGTTGACGCTGTTGGGGCCGGTACTGCCGTGGCAGCCGCCTAGATTGTTCAGGCTGACAACGAAGAACCGGTTGGTATCAATGGGCTTTCCTGGGCCGATACAGCTATCCCACCAGCCGGGCTTGCGGTCTTCGGCAGAATGGTAACCGGCCGCGTGGTGGTGACCGCTCAAGGCGTGGCAGATAAGAACGGCGTTGCTGGCGTCGGCATTCAGGGTGCCGTAGGTTTCCACCACCAGGTCATAGTTTTCCAGGGACTGGCCGCAGGCCAGGTCGATGGGAGCGTCGAAATGATAGGTCTGCGGGGTAACAATCCCGACAGAATCCGCAGGCAGGGTATCAGACATCGGCGCGAATGGTTCCTGGTTTGATCCGTAAGTGTCTGGAAAAGCAATGACAAAGGCATCGCCAGCCCAGCAGTTTAAAGCCGGGGCGTGATGGCTGCAACCGCCTGAATGGTCGCTCTCGCGGCGCTTACACTGCGCCGGAGATGTTCACCACTTTTTGCTGGATCAGGGTAGGGGCCGGTTTGCGGATCTGGCGCTGCATCGCGTCCGCCAGTTCCAGTTGCCTGCGCAGGTCGGCAATGGTGTTGGTCAGGCGCAGGCGCTCGGTGCGGCTGTCCTTGTCGTTGCGGACCATGTCGCGAAGGCGCCGGATCTGGTGCTCAAGCAGCTGCTTCTGTTCCATGGAGTACTGCATGATCGGCAGCAGGGCTTCGGATGGCCAGCGTTCAACATCGTGGCGCACTCGGGCATGGAGTGTGCGGGCTTCGCCGACCATGACATTGAAAAAACGGCGAACCAGAACCGACTGCTCGGTGAGCAGGTTCTTTGGACTGATGCGGAAGCGTCTGGCTTTTTTGCGCAACTCCCGGATGGCGATTACATGGCGCCCTGCCCGAAGCGGGATGGGTTCAAGGTGACGGGCCCGATTGTCTTCATTATAGCGCCGGTAAATGGCCCCGACCATTTTTTCGGCCAGGTGTCCTTCGCTCAGCAGGTTGGTCAGGTCGCTCTCCAGCAGTTCGAAGAACTGATCCATGGCGCGGTTCATGCCGGCGGTGGTCCAGCTCTTCGACATGCTGGTGCGCACCCGCTCTGCGTGGGCTTCGAACCGGTCTTCGCTCACCAGTTTTTTCAGCAGTTCGCCCTGGGAGTCCATCAGACGCCGGCTCGAGCGCAGGGTGATCAGCTTCTTGTAGTAGAAGTCGTAGTCTTTCTGGGCGCGCTCGGCCAGTCGGCCCAGTGCGGCCTTGTCCATGGTGACGCCGGCGCAGGCTTGGAGCTCTTCTTCGAGCGACTCGAGTCGATACTGCATTGCCGCCTGGCTGTTCTGGAGCATGCCAAGAAGGTCGTTGATCAGGCTCTGGGTGATCAGCTGTTCCTTGTGCATGAGGATGCGCTGGATAATCAGCTGCTCAAGCTGATTGATATTGGAACGGTCAAACAGGTCGTTGTCTTTCTTCACTCTTGCAACCAATCCCTGCTTGGCAGAAACCGGGATAACATCGTGCTGGCGCATGCCCAGGTGGTCGGCCGTGTAGCCGCGCACCCGCTCAATCGCCTCGTTGGTATGGCGCTCGCTCTGGAGGTCATCCCAGAGCACGTCGATCTTGTTCAGCACGGCAAAGCGCCCGGCGCGGTGGTCCGCGTGCTGTGTGTCAATATGTTCCTTCCAGATGGTCATGTCACTGGCGGTAACGCCGGTGTCGGCGCTCAGCACAAAGATCACCGCATGGGCTCGGGGCAGCATGCTGATAGTCAGCTCCGGCTCGGAGCCCAGAGCATTCAGCCCCGGAGTGTCAAGGATTCGCAGGCCGCGCTCGAACAACGGGTGGCGGATGCTGATCTGGGCGTTACGCCAGGCGGGCACGAGCACGTTGCCCGGGTTGTTGCGGTCGTGCTCCAGCATGCCTTCGTCGAAACCAAGTCCCCGGGCCTCTTCCGGCGGCACACTTTTGACCCGGGCAACTTCGGCAAGGACTTCCCGCATGATTTCAGGATCGCGTTCGTCCAGCTCATGTTTGACCCACCGTTCCGGCTGTTTGCGCAACTGCTGCAGGGACAGTTCGCCGTTTCGGGTTTCAATGGGCAAAAGAAGCAGATAATTTTCGTTGGCGTTGCGATCAAAGAACAGCTCGGTGGGGCACATGGTGGTGCGACCGGCCTGGGAAGGCAGCATGCGCTGGCCGTACTCGGAGAAGAACAGGGCGTTGATCAGTTCGGTTTTACCGCGGGAGTATTCGCCGACAAACGCAATGGTCAGCTCATCCTCAATCAGCAGCTCCAGCCCGTGGCGGATGCGGGTGCTGACATCGTCGGAGAACAGATTGTTATCCTGCAACCACAGCCGGTACCGGCCGATCTGGCGGATCAGCTCTTTTTTCCAGTTGTGATAAGCCTCTACCTGCTGCGACAGAGTTCCCTGTTGGTTCATCGGATTTTCCTTCTGCGCGACTTCCTGGTATCCCGGTCAGAACGGGGTGCTCACGGGTGACGGATTAATTACCGTTAATACTATCCTGTTATTTCCAGGTTTGTGGCGGGGCCGGAGCGGAAGAATTGACCAAGCTTGCCGGTAATTCAATAAAAAAGCTGCAAAATCAGTAGTATGACTTTGCAGCCCGGGAATTATGGATTTCGTGGCTAAGTGTTACAAAGTGTATATTTGCGACAGGGTCTACATACCCAGACCGATGGAGCCGAGGCCAGCGGCCATTTTCATGTGCTCAATCACCACCGAGATCACGTTCAGAAGCAGGAAAACAATGATGGGTGACAGGTCCAGGCCGCCCATGGAGGGCATGATATTGCGCACCGGGCGCATTACCGGCTCGGTGATCTGGGCGACCAACTGGATTGCGGGATGACCGCTGCCCGGGGCGATCCAGCTGACGACCACGACCGCAATAACCGACCAAAAATAGATCTTCACAATCAGATCCAGCACGTTTAGCACGGCCCAGACCAGCAGTGTGATCGGATTTACCGCGGGAATGCCGCCGCTCAGCGCCACCAGGATCAAAAAGAAGGTGATGCCCTGAATGATGACTGCAAGAACCAGAGAAGCTCCATCGAAACCGCCCAGGCCAGGAATAACACGCTGTAGCGGGCGTAGCGGTGGATTGGTGGCCTTGACCACGAACTGAGTGATGGGATTGTAGAAGTCTGCCCTGGCCAGTTGAAGCAGGAACCGAAGCAGCACAATGGTCAGGTAAAAGGTGGATGCGATGAGCAGGATGGTAATCAGAATGTCTGCCAGCATGAAGCCGTGTCTCCGTTATCGGTTACTGTTTGCCTGCCAGTTCTTTGGCCATTTCTTCCGAACGCTTGAAGGCGGCCTTGTAGGCTTTGGCCACCAGGTCGCGCATACCACCTTCCTCGAAGGTGTTGATGGCCTGTTCGGTGGTTCCGCCAGGAGACATCACGTTGCGCTTGAGCTGGCCAGGATCGTGCTCGCTTCGACCGGCCATTTCCGCCGCTCCCGCCATGGTCTGGATAGCCAGTTCCCTGGCGGTTCCGGCGGCAATGCCGGCCTCGGTAGCCGCTTCCTCGAGCGCCTCAAGCATCAGGAAGAAATAGGCGGGCCCGCTGCCGGAGAGGGCGGTAACCGCGTGCAGCAGGTTTTCGTCCTCAACCCAGAGCGCTGAGCCGATGCTTTCGAACACCGATTCCACCATCTTCTTTTGTTTGTCTTTCACCTCTTTGTTGGCGAAAAGGCCTGCAGCCCCTTTGCCGACCAAGGACGGTGTGTTGGGCATCACCCGGACCATCGGCAAGCCGCCGCCGAGCCAGCCATCGAGGGTATCGGCTGTCAGGCCGGCTGCAATGGATACCATCAGAGGGCGGGTATTCTGAACCACCGGTGCGATGTCGCGACAGACATCTGCCATCACCTGGGGTTTCACTGCGAGAACCACCATGTCTGCTTGCTGGGCGCAGTAGCGGTTATCTGTAGTGACGCTCACGCCGAAACGCTTGCGGATCGTTTGCAGGTGCGCGTCATCCGGCGCGCTGACCCAGATATTGCCGGCCTTATAGCCGTTATCCAGCATACCGCCAATGATGGCGCTGGCCATGTTGCCGGCGCCAATAAAAGAAATGGTTGGTGATGTGCTCAAGGTTAACTCCCCGGTTGATCGTTTAAACGTCCGGCCCTGATCATAGCAGGAACCGGCCGGTTCAGCTCTTTACTGGGCGTTCGCCAAAAATTGCGGTGCCCACCCTTACCCAGGTGGCACCTTCCGCTATTGCTATTTCCAGGTCGCCGGACATGCCCATGGACAGCGTATCGAGCGGGCCGGCGTCGGGGTGATCTGCCTTCAGTTGCTTAAGGGTATTGGCCAGCTTTCGAAAACTGGCTCTTAACCCTGCTTCGGGCTGATCTGGATCCGGAATGGCCATCAAGCCTCTCAGCTTGAGGTTTGGCAGTTCGCCGATTTCGGCCACCAGATCCGGCAATTCTCCGAGAGTGCAGCCGGATTTGCTCTCTTCCTCATTAATATTGACCTGGAGGCAGATATTCAATGGCGGCAGCGCAGGATCCCGCTGTTCGCTGAGGCGACGGGCAATCTTGAGGCGGTCGACGCTATGCACCCAGATGAAGGCGGAAGCCATCTGTCGGGTCTTGTTGGACTGGATTGGCCCGATGAAGTGCCACTCGACGCCCTCGAGATCTTTAAGCACTTCGATCTTTTCGAGTGCTTCCTGAAGGTAGTTCTCACCGAAGGCCCGCTGACCGGCCGCGAAGGCTTCCCGCAGATCTTCCGGCGGTCGGGTTTTGCTGACGGCGAGCAGATGCACAGCCGCTGGCTCGCGCCCCGCCTGCAATGTTGCTTTTTGTATGCTTCGGGTTACGCTCCCGATGTTGTCTGCTATGCTGCTCATAGTGTGAAATTGCCACGCTCGGTCTGTCACTTGTACGGTGACACGTTACCCGCAGGTCACTGAAATGCCAAGTGAACCGCGCCGGGGCCCTGCCGGGCGGAAGCTACCGGGATAAAAGAAAAAGCCTTCCGAGGATTCCTATGGATATTACTGAACTGCTTGCCTTTTCGGCGAAACAGGGTGCGTCTGACTTGCACCTCTCTGCCGGTCTGCCCCCGATGATTCGTGTTGATGGTGATGTACGCCGCATCAACCTGCCGCCCATGGAGCATAAAGAGGTCCACGGGCTGATCTACGACATCATGAACGACAAGCAGCGTAAGGACTACGAGGAATTCCTGGAAACCGACTTCTCCTTCGAAGTTCCGGGTGTCGCCCGTTTCCGTGTAAACGCCTTCAACCAGAACCGTGGCGCAGGCGCCGTGTTCCGGACAATCCCCTCCAAGGTTCTGACCATGGAAGACCTGGGCATGGGGCAGGTGTTCAAGGACGTATCCTCGGTGCCCCGTGGACTGGTGCTGGTGACCGGCCCGACCGGCTCCGGTAAGTCCACCACCCTGGCGGCGATGATCGATTACATCAACGACACCCGCTACGAGCATGTGCTTACCATTGAAGATCCGATCGAATTCGTACACGACTCCAAGAAATGTCTGGTGAACCAGCGGGAAGTGCACCGGGACACCCTGGGCTTTAACGAAGCGTTGCGTTCAGCCCTTCGGGAAGACCCCGACATCATCCTGGTAGGTGAGCTCCGGGACCTGGAAACCATCCGCCTGGCACTGACAGCGGCTGAGACCGGCCACCTTGTATTTGGCACCCTGCACACCACCTCCGCCGCCAAGACCATTGACCGGGTTGTCGACGTGTTCCCGGCGGAAGAAAAGTCCATGGTTCGGTCGATGCTGTCGGAATCCCTGCAGGCGGTTATTTCCCAGACCCTGATGAAGAAGATGGGCGGCGGCCGAATCGCGGCACACGAGATCATGATCGGTACGTCTGCGATCCGGAACCTTATTCGTGAAGACAAGATCGCGCAGATGTATTCGTCGATCCAGACCGGTGGCTCCCTGGGCATGCAGACCCTGGACCAGTGCCTGGAACGGCTGCTGCAGAAAGGGCTCATTTCCCGCGAAGCTGCGCGTGCGAAGGCCAAGATGCCTGATAACTTTTAATCTAGTTTGCTCCTGAAACTCGATCATCGACGACGGGAGCAAAGGGGAATCAGTCAGACTCCCCGAATGTGGTTTGACGGGTGGGGCGGGTGCAGCTACCCGGGACTGTCTGCAGCATGGATGCTGCAGTCAAGCGTACATGGACGTATTCACAGCGTGTCCCGGGAAGCTGCACCCGCCCCATCCAGGCACCAAACGATGAAGATTGGGTACAAAAAATGGAATTCGAAAAACTGTTACGGCTGATGGTGGAGAAAGGCGGTTCGGACCTGTTCATAACAGCGGGTGTACCACCGAGCATGAAGGTGAACGGGAAAGTTCTCCCGGTCACCAAGAACGCGTTGACGCCGGAGCAGACGAGGGAGTTTGTCTACGGCTCCATGAACGACAAGCAGCGCGCCGAGTTTGAGGAAACCCACGAGTGTAACTTTGCGATCAGTGCCCGGGGCATTGGCCGGTTCCGGGTGTCCGCGTTCTTTCAGCGCAATCTGTGCGGCATGGTGCTGCGTCGGATCGAAGTGAAGATCCCGCAAATCGATGATCTGTCGTTGCCGGAGGTGATCAAGGAACTGGCCATGACCAAGCGTGGCCTGATCATGTTCGTGGGCGCCACCGGTACCGGTAAGTCCACATCGCTGGCGGCCATGCTGGGGCACCGGAACCGCAACAGCCGTGGCCATATCATTTCCATTGAAGACCCGATCGAATTCGTGCACCAGCATCAGGGCTGTATCGTCACCCAGCGTGAAGTGGGCATCGACACCGAGAGTTTCGAAGTGGCGCTGAAGAACACTCTGCGTCAGGCGCCCGACGTTATACTGATTGGTGAGGTGCGAACCCGCCAGACCATGGAATATTCGGTCCAGTTCGCCGAGACCGGTCACCTGTGTCTGGCCACGTTGCACGCCAACAACGCCAACCAGGCGCTGGACCGGATCATCCAGTTCTTCCCGCCGGAACAGCACAACCAGATCTGGATGGATCTGTCCCTGAACTTGAAGGCCATCGTGGCTCAGCAGCTGATTCCAACGCCAGATGGCAAGGGACGCAAGGCGGTTATCGAGGTCCTGATCAACACTCCGCTGGTGGCAGACCTGATCCGGAAGGGCGAAGTGCATCGTCTGAAGGAACTGATGTCCAAATCCAATGAGTCCGGCATGCAGACCTTTGACCAGGCGCTCTATCAATTGTATTCAGAAGGGTCCATTACGTACGAGGATGCTCTTGCCCATGCCGACTCTGCCAACGACTTGCGCCTGATGATCAAGCTTGGTGCCGACGCCCAGGGGGCGGATAAGCTGTCTTCCTCTGTGGACAAGCTTTCAATCCAGGACGACTGATACGAGCTGCAAGCATTAGACTTTAGTTGTATAAAGGTAGACCCCTGAACCGTTAGTAATGGCATTTGAGGCCAGTAAGGGGTGGTGCGTATACTCCGCGCGATTCAATAAGGAGATACCATGCACCACCGATCTTCACTGCTTGCACCAGCTGTACGTTTTACCACCCTCGCGGCGCTCACCGCACCTGCCAGTACACTGGCAGGCGGTTTTTCCCTCAATGAGCAGAGCGCCAGTGCGATGGGCACCGCCAACGCCGGTGCTGCCGCCAACCCCGAGAACGCTACCACGGTTCTGTTCAATCCCGCCGGGATGAGCCAGCTGTCCGGCACGAATATTTCCTTTGGTGCGGCGGTTCTGGATATTGATGCCGAAGCCAAGTCAGACACGGTCAGCGCGACAGATACCCTGGGACGCCCGGTCAGTGGTAGCGCGGGCGGTGATATTGCCGATCCAGCTATTCTTCCTAATATCTATCTCACCCACGAAATCAATGACTCGATAGACGTGGGGTTCGGGATTCATGCGCCCTACGGTCTGGCGGCTGACTACGGCGATGATTTCGTGGGTCGTTATTTTGCGGATGAGACTGAGCTGACGGTCATTTCTTTCTCTCCGGCTGTCTCGGTCAGTAATGGTCAAGGGCTGTCCATGGGCGCTGGCATCAACATCATGTATGCGGAAGGACGTCTGACTAAGTTCCAGGATTATTCGGGAATCTATGGTAGATGGCAGCAAGGGTATGCAAATCTGGAATCGACAGCTGGATCTTCGACTCTCGATACTTTGGAAGTCCCAACACCTTCAGCGGAATTTGAACAAGGCTACGCAGACATCGAAGGTGATGACATCGCGGTGAATTTCCGTATTGGTTTTCTTTACCAGCTATCTGATAGAACCCAATTTGGTCTTACTGCCCAGACCGGCACGGAGTTTCAGCTAGATGGAGATGCGGAGATTTCAAGATTCCCCGAAACGACAGCTATAGATCTTTCGGCGATCGGTCAGGGAGTGCAGGCTTTTCCGACAGGTGGCCAGAGCGGTGTTAGCGAAGCCGTCCGGGTACCGCTTGCAATTCCTGAGAGCGTCACAGTTGGTGCAAGGCACAAGCTGACATCAAGCGTCACTCTTCTGGCCGGCGCCACTTACGCAAGGTGGAGCCGATTTGAAGAACTCGATATTGTTAGCCGAGAGGGCGGCTCAGGTCCGGTATCTAGCGTGAGTGGTGACGAGGTGATTAGTCACATCACTGAAAAATGGAAAAATACCTGGCAGCTCAATATCGGTAGCATCTGGCAAGCTACTCCTGAGTGGGCTTTCAAGGCTGGCTACGCCTGGGATGAGTCGCCTGTGGATAACTACCTCACTGCACGAATTCCATCAAGCGACCGTCATTGGTTGACACTGGGCTCTCAGTGGAAAAGCGCTGACAGTGGTTGGGCAGTTGACGCCGCCATCGGAACGCTTTTATTCACAGAAGATCCGAGAGTGGATGAGGTAGTCTATTTGCATGACGCACCTGCCGAAGAGGATCCTTCCTCTGGAGCATCAAACTACAAAGGTCAATACGAGCTTAGCGCCTGGAGTGCGTCCATTGAGGTAAGCAAGTCCTTCTAACCCATTGTGAGTCGGATTGCCCAGCCATCAGGCTGGTCAGCCAACCACCTGGCCACGGTAGATGACCTTCTTCTTCCGTGGCGAGTCTATCTCTCCTGCCTTGTGGCCCTCTGCTGATGCCGTGGGTGCATCCGCAATGACCTGACCCCGATAGTTGCGCTTCAAACCGTCATCTTCTTCCTCGGGCTCGATATTGAGTTGTGGAACCCGTTCCTTCAGGGTCTCCCAGACACGAGTCAGCTGGCTGGAGCGGGTTTTTCGCACGTAATCAGCCAGTTGTTGTTCCAGATGCTCTTCCGTGAGGTGCAGTTTGACGCCGAATTCGGTGTGGATCAGGCGGCGGCACTGGTGAACCAGTTTCAGCACGCTGGGGTCCAGCAGCCAGCTACGTTCAGATGCCAGAGAAGTCATGGTATGAGCCTCAGAGATGGATGTCACAACGTGGCGCTGCCTGAAATGCGTGGTGGGACAGGACGCCGACTCTGATTGTGTAGCGAATATCGTGCCGTGACGGTGCTGTTTCTCTGAGAGAGGGGGCTTGCCGCCTGCCGTTGAATCACGGGATTTGAAAGCAGGCTCGGCGGCAGATATTGCGGTCGATTTCGGTGCGTTTTCGAGCTTCCATGCCTTTTTCTGGGTCGAATCAGTGCGCTTCGTCCCAGTTGTCACCGGCACCGGCTTCCACCAGCAGGGGAACATTCAGTTCGGCTGCTGCCGACATGCGCTTCTCCAGTCCTGACCGGATCTTGTCGAGGGCTGACTCCTTCACTTCCAGGATCAGTTCATCGTGCACCTGCATGGTCATGCGGGCTTCATCGGCGTGTTCTTTCAGCAGCCAGTTCTCCACATCCACCATGGCCAGCTTGATGATGTCCGCGGCAGTACCCTGCATGGGGGCGTTGATAGCGGTTCGCTCGGCAGCCTGCTGCAGCTGCTTGTTGCGGGCGTTTATTTCCGGCAGGTACAGGCGCCGGCCAAAGAGTGTCTCTACGAAACCGTCGTCATGGGCCTGTTTGCGGATGTTGTCCATGTATTTCAGGACACCGGGATAGCGTTCGAAATAACGATCAATGTATTCCTGGGCGAGTTTGCGCTCAACGTCCAGTTGCCGAGACAGCCCAAAGGCAGACATACCGTAGATCAGGCCGAAGTTGATGGCCTTTGCACTGCGCCTCTGGTCTGACGACACCTCCTCCAGGCTGACGCCGAAGACTTCCGATGCCGTTGCCTTGTGGATGTCTTCGCCCTGTTCAAAGGCTTTCAGCAGCCCCTTGTCCCCGGAGAGGTGAGCCATGATCCGCAGCTCAATCTGGGAGTAGTCGGCAGCCACCAGCTTGTAGCCCTCTGGCGCGATAAAGGCCTGCCGTATACGCCGCCCCTGCTCGCTGCGAATGGGGATATTCTGCAGGTTTGGCTCGGAAGACGACAATCGGCCGGTGGCGGTGACTGCCTGATGGTAGGAGGTGTGAACGCGGCCGGTGCGGTGGTTAATCAGCTCCGGCAGCGTGTCGGTGTAGGTTGACTTCAGCTTGCTCAGGCTGCGGTGCTCCAGAATCAGGCGCGGCAGTTCGTGTTCGTGGGCCAGCTCCTGCAGCACCGGTTCCGCCGTTGATGGCGCGCCCTTGGGGGTTTTCTTGATGACCGGCAGGCCCATCTTGTCGTAGAAGATCGCCTGTAGCTGCTTGGTGGAACCCAGGTTGAAGGTCTCGCCGGCGACCTCGTGTGCTTCCTTCTCAAGCTCGGCCATGCGTTCTGCCAGCTCCTGGCTGTGCTGGCGCAGGATGCTGGCGCTGATCAGCGTGCCGCGCTGCTCCATACGTGAAAGCACCGGCACCAGCGGCAGATCGATGTCTTCATAGACCGACGCCAGTTTCCCGGTTTCTTTCAGTTTTGGCCTGAGGGTCTGGTGCAGGCGCAGGGTAATGTCCGCATCCTCGGCGGCGTAGGGCGCGGCTTTTTCCAGTTCTATCTGGTTGAAGGTGAGCTGTTTTGCGCCTTTACCGGCAATGGACTCGAAGCTGATGGTCTTCTCGCCCAGGTAGTGCATGGCGAGGCTGTCCATATCGTGGCGGGTAGCGACAGAATTCAGAACGTAGGATTCCAGCATGGTGTCCTCGGCAATGCCCTCAAGGCTAATGCCGTGATTGGCCAATACGTTCTTGTCGTATTTCAGGTTCTGTCCGACTTTGGCCAGGTCGGGATCCTCCAGCAGCGGCTTGAGCTGATCCAGGACTTCGTCACGATCCAGCTGCTCGGGTGCTCCCATATAGTCGTGCCCCAGGGGGACATAGGCGGCTTCGCCCGGTTTGATCGCGAAGGAAACACCGACGATCTCGGCATCCATGTACCGTAGGCTGGTGGTTTCGGTATCGAAGGCAAGCAGCTCGGCAGCTTTCAGGCGTTCCAGCCACTGATCCAGTTCTTTCTGGTCGGTGATGACCCTGTAGTCTTTTTTGCCAGTTTCCGGGGCGGGTTTATCATCGCTGGCTTGAGCATTGCCGGAGGATGAGGTTTCTCCCTCCTCCAGTTCGGCAATCCAGCTGCGGAATTCATATTCCTTGAACAGCTCAATCAGCTGCTGATCATCCTGTTCCCTGAGCTTCAGGTCCTCCAGGCCAAAATCCAGTTCCACGTCGGTGCGGATGGTGGCCAGTTCGCGACTCAGGGGCAGGGTCTCGGTGGCCTCGCGCAGGTATTCACCGATCTTGCCTTTGATTTCATCGGCGTGTTCGATGACGTTGTCCAGGTTCTCGTAGCTTTGCAGCCATTTTACCGCGGTTTTCGGGCCGCACTTGTTCACGCCGGGGATGTTGTCGACCTTGTCGCCCACCAGGGCGAGGTAATCCACGATCTGCTCCGGAGTGACACCGAATTTTTCCACCACACCGTCCCGATCCATCCGGGTCTCGGTCATGGTGTTGATCAGGGTGACGTGATCGCTGACCAGCTGCGTCATGTCCTTGTCACCGGTGGAAACCACCACATCGATGCCCTTGCTGGTCGCTTCGTTGGCGAGGGTGCCGATGACATCGTCAGCCTCAACGCCTGTCACCGTCAGCAGCGGCAGCCCCATGGCCTTCACGATCTCGTGAATCGGCTCGATCTGGCAGGCCAGGTCGTCAGGCATCGGCGGCCGGTTAGCCTTGTACTCTTCATACAGGTCATGTCGGAAGGTTTTGCCCTTGGCGTCGAAGATCACCACCATTTTTGATCCAGGAAAATCCTGCTCCAGGCGCCGGATCATACTGATGACGCCCTTGATGGCTCCGGTAGGATGGTTCTTGCTGGTGGTCAGTGGAGGAAGTGCATGATAAGCGCGGAAAAGATAGGACGATCCGTCCACAAGAACCACGGGTGGTGTGTTTTTGCTGGTCATGTCAAAACAGGTCCGGAATCTGATTGAAGCGTGGGTTGGCTTATGCAACTCTGTACTGAAATCGATGGACGAAAGGGTATCACGAAAATGAAACGAATCGCCTGCCCGGCTTTGTTGCTCGCCTGTTTGCCGCTGGCCGCTCTGGCCCAGGAAGAGGGCGCGCTGGATGAGACGCCGGTGGCAACCCCCGAAGAGCCTGTGGTGATCTCGGATTACCAGCCTGCCAGTCAGGGGCCGGAGATTGTTATCCGCCCTGGCGAGCAGGAAGTGTTCTACGAATACCGGGTCAATGGCCAGCTCATGGAAATCAAGGTAGTGCCGGAGGTCGGACCGGAGTATTACCTGGTGCCGGCAGATGGCGGCGGCTGGATCCGGGAAACCGAGTCCGACATGCTGGTGCCCAGCTGGGTGATTTTCCGCTGGTGAACCTCAATCAGATCAGATCGACGGTGGCCGGCGTTGAACGCCGGCTCTCCAGCCCCTCGATATCTACGGTGGTGATGGCGAACTCGTAAGCGCCCGGTGCCATCCCTTCCAGAGATAGCCTTGTGGTCGAGGAGCTCTCAATGCGGATAACCTTGAAGCTTTCCTGGTGTCTGAGACGGTAGTAAACCCTGAATTCCGCAATCTCTCCTGGTTTCAGTGAGGAGCCATCTTCACGCGTCAGCGGGGCGGTCCAATTCAGTTCCCTGGACTGAGTCGCTGTATATCCGTATTCGCGGGAATCCTCCTGACAAGCCGCAAGGAGGAATGAAGAGGCGATCAAAGGCAGAAGAAACAGAAATAAATAGGGATGTCCGGCTTTACTGGTGCTCATGGTTGCTCGCATACGGGCCTGATCGAGGCCTTTATTGGTTAAGCGTATGGAGCCTGAATAAAACGGGGAGACGGGCTTCTTTGAAAGCCCGGCATTATGCCAGTCGGGTTTTCAGGTTCAAGTGAATAATCCGTAAAACCCCTTATGTTCGCACTTTCTGCTTTTAGTATGAACATTCTAATTTTAGGGCGTAACTTGGACCGTGAGATTAAAGAAAGGCCCTTGTTGCACTGGTTCCGACAGGGTCTTGGAACTTTCAGGAAACCAAGGAGATTTATCATGGGTAAACTCAAATCTTATCAGGAACAGCTCCAGGAAATTGTGGACAAGGGCATCAACGCCGCTGAAGAGCAGCAGAAGAAGCTGGCTTCCAAGCCGTTCGATTATGCCGAGAAGCTTGAGTCTGAAGCACGCGAATACAGCGTGAAGACTCTGCGTAAGCGTTATAACGGTTACAGCGACAGCCTGTTCGAGCAGCTGCGCAGCCTGAACAGCCGTTTCGGCAGCTTCGCTGGTGATCTGGTCGCCAAGCTGGAAAAAGAAGCAGCAGAAGGTGCTGATGCAGTAGCTGAAGCCGCGGAAGACGTGTCTGACGCTGCGCAGGATGCCAAGAAGTCGGTTGAGCCGAAGAAGCCGGCCGCACGCAAGACCACTGCGCGCAAGACCACTTCTACTGCCAAGAAGAGCACCGCTTCCGCCTGAATCGCGGTTAGCGCCTCACCGATAGGTGAGTGACATGAAAAGGCCGCCGGGTAAAACCGACGGCCTTTTTATTGTGCAGTGACCCGGCGAAAAATCAGTTTTCCATTTCGGTGTGATCAAGCGGTAAGGTCCGCGACTCGCCGGTGACCTCTTCCAGGCGTTCTACGTCGGCCTCGAAGGCTTTGCGCAGTTCTTCGATTTCCTGGGTTTGTGAGGTGATTTCCCGCTCAATGTCGCGTATCTGGGATTCCAGCCGCCGGATTTTTTCCAGCGTGGCCTCGGGAATTTCGCGACCGGCTCGCTCCATGTTGGCGGCACGGCTCTGTTCGTTATCCAGTTGGCTGGATATAACCGATATGTTGCCCCGTTTAAGCTGAATAAGACCCTCAAGCTCGCGGATTTTCCGGTGCATGGCTTTCACGGCCTGATCCGGGTGGCTGAAGCGCTTAAGCAGCGCCCGGTCTTTCTCGCGCTGTTCAGCGAGTTCCTTCTGGCGCTGTTTTTCCGCTTCCCGGGCGGCAATCTCTTCTTCGGTTGGTGCTGGTGGAATGGTGTCAATCACGCGGCCGTTGTCGTTCAGAATGTCATAGCCCCGTTTGGTGGCCTCCTGGGGAATGGTGCTGCTGATGACGATCTGGCCGTTTTCATCCGTGTAACGGTACATATTCGCTGCGGCCTGGGCAGAAAAACCCAGAGCCAGCGCAAATGCCGTTGCTTTGACAGAGAGTGCGGTCAGACGATTGGTCATCAATCAGACTCCGTAACGATCCCGATAACTGGCTACCTTTTCAGCATGCCCGGCAAAGTCCGGGTTGGCTTTAAGGTAGTCCAGCACCTGCTCAAGACGAATGATACTCACCACAGGGATGGCGAATTCCTTCTCCACTTCCTGGATGGCGGACAGTTCGCCATTGCCCTTTTCCTGACGATCCAGCGCAATAAGCACGCCTGCCGGCTCCGCTCCGGCTGCCCGGATGATATCGATGGATTCCCGGATCGCGGTACCGGCGGTAATCACATCATCGACAATCAGTACTTTGCCCTGCAACGGTGCGCCAACAATGTTGCCGCCCTCACCATGATCTTTCTTTTCCTTGCGGTTAAACGCAAAGGGTTTGCTGTTACCGTCTGTAGCCAGCGCCATTGCAGTGACGGTGGCCAACGGAATGCCCTTATAGGCAGGGCCAAAAATAATGTCATAATCCAGCCCGCTGCGTGCGATCGCGGCGGCATAGGCCTTGCTTAACTGAAGCAGGTCGTCCCCGGTATTGAACAGGCCAGCGTTAAAGAAGTAGGGGCTGGTTCGGCCCGACTTGAGCGTGAACTCACCAAAGCGTAGTACATTTCGGCGGATGGCAAATTCGATAAATTTCTGCTGATAGTCGTGCATGACAAGGCTTCTGGCGGGTGTTGATCTTTAATTAGCTCGTAAAACCGGTATCATACACACAAACCGAATCAGGGAACACGTATGCGGGTAGTATCAATCAGCGTCAATGGCCTCGCCCAGGCCGTTGAAAAAGGCTTTTTCGACTGGCTGGCGGAGCAGGACGCTGACGTGGTCTGTGTCCAGGATCACCGCATGCGGGCCTACGAGATTGAGGACTACAACCTGATTCCGGAGGGGTACGAAGCCTATTTCATTGATGGCGAGAAAAACGAGGACGGCGGTGTTGGTATTTACACGCGCCATTTCCCGAAAGCCATCATGTACGGATTTGCCAACGAGCAGGCGGATCGGGAAGGCCGGTTCATTCAGGCCGATTTTGACAAGGTCTCCGTTGCCTGTGTGCTGGCGCCCTGTGCTCTTGGTCGTGAAGAAGAACTGATTGGCGAGGACGACCTGACAGTTCTGGACCACAAGGACGAATTCATGGAGTCCTTCGGTCTGCACATGCAAAAAACCCTGCGCAAGCGCCGTCAGTTCATTTTCTGCGCCAACCTGCAGACCGCCCATCACGTAACCGACGCCAGCCCTCTATATCACAAGCTGGACTTCTCCGGTTTCCTGCCCCACGAGCGTGCCTGGCTGGATCGGCTGTTCGATGAAATGGGCTGCGTTGACGGTTTCCGCGAGATCAACAAGCAAAGCAACCAGTTCACCTGGTGGCCCGAGCAGGCCGAAGGGTCCCGAAAGAATGCCGGCATCCGGGTGGATTACCAGCTGCTGACACCGGGAATTCGCAAGACCATCGAAGATGGCTGGATTGACGACGCAACCCGGTTCTCCGATCACGCCCCGGTGATCATGGATTACGATATCGAAATCGGCTTCTAAGGCTGAGGAGTAATAGAAAAGTAGCGGGCGCGGAGGGGTAAGCCTTTCCGGGACCGTCTCCGGCCAGGGAAGGCCGGAGCCGAGCGCACATGGATGTGCTCGAAGCGGGTCCCGGAAAGGCTTACCTCTCCGGGACCGCGGGCGACGGTCTTAATCCGCCAGCGCCGCTTTCTGAATCTCAAACAACTGCTCAATACCCTGTTTGGCGAGAGTCAGCATGCTGTCCAGTTCTCCCTGAACAAACGGCGCACCTTCCGCCGTTCCCTGAATTTCGATGAAGCCGCCCTGGTCGGTCATGATCACGTTCATGTCTGTCTCGGCCTCGGAATCTTCCGGGTAATCCAGATCCACTACCGGGGTGCCTTTGTAAACACCAACGGACAGTGCAGCGACCATCTGCTTGAGCGGTGATTTCTTCAGGCGCTTGTCGGCGACCAGGTGGTTCAGGGCATCAACCAGTGCCACGCAGCCGCCGGTGATGGCTGCGGTTCGCGTGCCGCCATCGGCCTGGATGACGTCGCAATCGATGGTGATGGAGTGTTCCCCGAGGGCTGACAGATCGACGGCGGCGCGCAGGGAACGACCGATCAGGCGCTGGATTTCGACGGTGCGGCCACCCTGTTTGCCGCGGGCGGCTTCCCGGCCCATGCGGCTGCCGGTTGAGCGGGGCAGCATGCCGTACTCGGCGGTAATCCAGCCCTTGCCTTCACCCCTCAGAAACGGGGGGACCTTGTTTTCGACGGAGGCAGTACAAATGACTTTGGTGTCACCGAATTCCACCAGCACCGAACCTTCGGCGTGACGGGTGTAGTTGCGGGTAATTCGAACATCTCTGGGTTGCTCGGGCGTTCTGCCGCTTGGACGCATAGTGTTTCCTGAAGTCAGTATTGAATGTCCGGGCGCGTGTCCCGGTCGAACGTTTGTCGAAAAGGTCGGTCAGTATAACACGTTGGGGTTGGCCTTTTGTCCGGTTCGCCGTCGCTGTTAAGAGCCTGTTAAACTTGAGTGATCCATATCTATCGAAGCGGAGCTGACATGATCCGAAGTATGACCGCATTTGCCCGCAAGGACGTCCAGGGAGACTGGGGAACGCTGACCTGTGAAATCCGGACCGTGAATCACCGGTACCTCGAGCCTTCATTCCGGCTGCCGGACGCGTTCCGGGAGCTGGAGAACCGGTTTCGGGAAGAGTTGAGAAGGCAGCTGAAACGGGGCAAGGTGGATGTGTCCATGCGCCTGCAGTCAGCCGAGAAGGGATCTCAAAGCTTCGAGATCAGCGAAGACATGGCCCAGGCGGTGAACGAGGCGGCCAACCACGTCAATCGGATGCTGGACAACCCGGCCCACATCAACGCTTTGGACATCCTCCGATGGCCGGGGGTGCTGTCAGTGCCTGAGCAGGACTACGGTCCTGCCAAGGACGCCGCTGTCGGCCTGTTCGAGCAGACCGTGGCCGAACTCGCATCGGTACGTGAGCGTGAGGGTGAGCGCCTGCGGCCACTGTTCGAGGATCGCCTTAGCACCATGGGCAATCTCGTCGCCGAGGTTCGTAAACGTATGCCGGAATTGCTCGAGGCCCAGGAAAAAACACTTCGGGAACGGTTCGAAAACGCGAAAGTTGAGCTGGATGCCGATCGGGTGGCCCAGGAGATGGTCATGCTGGCCCAGAAGAGCGATGTGGCCGAGGAGCTGGACCGGCTGGATGCCCATATCGGTGAGGTGTCCGATACCCTGAAAAGCGAAGATGCCATTGGTCGGCGGCTGGATTTTCTCATGCAGGAGCTGAATCGAGAGGCCAACACCCTGAGCAACAAGAGCATCGATGCCGGCGTCACACGCATTGCTGTGGACCTGAAAGTTCTGATTGAGCAGATGCGGGAGCAGGTGCAGAACCTGGAATAAGCCGGACTCCTGCCACCGTGGTCAGTTCTGCCTCAGGGTGTTCAGTTCCGTTGGCAGCTCGAACACCATCTTGCGATTGTTCATAGGGCAATCGAATTCGAGATGAAAGGCTAAAAGCTTCAGGGGTACTCCGGCGGCCCGGCCATACAGACGATCACCGATGATCGGATGCCCCAGAGCAGCCAGGTGGCGACGGATCTGGTGTTTTCGGCCGGTTTCGATGCTGACCTGAACCAGGGAGGTCTGCTCCAGTGCGTTCTTCTCAAGTGTCGAGACACGGCTGACAGCCGGTTTACCCTCAACAGGCGCATCAACAAGCTGGTTCTGCGCGTCCATCAAGCCGGTCACTCGAGCCTTATAGTGTTTGGTCATCGTCCGGCCCGAGAAGAGCTGGGAGAGGGCGCCGGCTGCTTTCGGGTCGTGGGCAATCAGCATCAGACCGGCGGCATCGGCGTCGAGCCGGTGGACCAGATGGCACGGCCGTCCGACCCGGACTTCCGCCAGGCGGAGCAGGCTGCAATGGTCACCCCACTGTGAGCCCTGGGCCAGCATGCCATGAGGCTTGAACCAGACCGTATAGCGTTCAAGATCCGCCAGCAGAACCGGATTCTCCGGTTTTCTCGCCAACACCTTCTCATCGTAGAAAAGCTGCAGCCGGACGCCCGGCTTGAGTTGCTTGGTTGCGCGGCGCAGTCGAAGGCGCTTGCCCTTGTGAGTCCACCAGCAGGCACCCTTCGCCATGGCGTCCTTGATTTTCTGGCGGGAGAGCCCCGGCGACGCCTCGCTCAGGGCATCTATGGCTTTGCTGGCTTGCTTCAGGGTGATATCGATGGTGGTTCGCATGGAATCTTGCAGTCACTGAACAGATGGATAGCCAAATGGTATCAGCTGGCGCCCTTCCAGGGTGCGGTGTTTTGCCAAAGTCCGTATAATTCCGGGCTTTACCGGTCGGAACATGCGGCCGTCGCGTTCAGGTTTGGAGTTCTCGAGTTATGAGTCAGGCAGTTGAGCAGGGTACTCTGTACGTTATCTCCGCCCCATCCGGTGCCGGCAAGACCAGCCTTGTGGCGGAAATGCTCCGTAATGACGAGAAGCTCGGTGTTTCCGTCTCCCATACCACCCGCGCCATACGAGAGGGTGAACAGGACGGGGTTAACTACCATTTCGTCGTCCGGTCCGAGTTTGAGGCGATGATCGCCCGGGGTGATTTCCTGGAGCACGCCGATGTCTTCGGCAATTACTACGGCACTTCCCAGGTCTGGGTTCGGGAAACCCAGGCAAAGGGCCAGGATGTGATCCTGGAAATCGACTGGCAGGGTGCCGCGCAGGTGCGCCGACTGATTCCCGAATGTGTCAGCATTTTCATCGTGCCGCCTTCGCCTGAAGTGTTGCGCGAGCGGCTGGTGGGGCGTGGCACCGATGCGCCGGAGGTGGTGGAGCGCCGCCTGGCAGAGGCCGAGGAGGAGTGCCGTCACGCGGTGGAGTTCGATTACCTGGTGGTTAACGATGACTTCAGTGCTGCGCTCGCTGATCTGCTTGCCATTGTCCGCGCCCAGCGCCTTCGTATGGAAGTACAGCAAGCAAGGCACCGGGTGTTGCTGACAGGATTGTCCGGCCCGGGCTGATACGGGGTTTTCCTGTATACAAATTGAACCGGCCACAGTAAACTGTGCGGTCTGCTAAAACAGTCATTTTACGAGTCGGGGAAGTTATGGCACGAGTTACCGTTGAAGATTGTCTGGAAAACGTTGATAACCGCTTCCAGCTGGTAATGCTGGCTACCAAGCGTGCCCGTCAGCTGGCTACCAAGGGTGCCGAGCCGATGGTGGCTGAAGAAAATGATAAGCCCACGGTAATTGCCCTGCGCGAAATTGCCGAAGGCAAGATTACTCGGGATCTGCTCAAGGAAGAAGACGACGAGTAAAGCATCTGCGGATATGGGTGCTAGACGATATAAGTACCTGTTCGCAAGTGAGAAGCATTGAAATCTGTCCCCGCGGTTTTATAGTGTAGCTGTAGAGCGTTGCTGGAAGGACTCTGGAAGGACCCGGATGCGTGCATTCGGGTTTTTTTGTCCCTGAATTTCATTAAGCTGTGGAGGCGCGGTGTCGGCAGAGGCTACGGTTGAAGGACTGGCTCAAGAGCTCAGTTCCTATCTTGATACCAATCGCATCAATCAGGTGCGACGGGCCTATTATTATGCCGAGCAGGCCCATGAGGGCCAGATGCGCAAAAGCGGCGACCGGTATATCACCCACCCCCTTGCCGTTGCCCATATTCTCGCCGACCTCCGGCTGGACCATCAGAGCCTGATGGCGGCCATGCTCCATGATGTGATCGAAGATACCGGAATTCCCAAGGATGCGCTGGCCGAACAGTTTGGTGAGGACGTCGCGGAGCTGGTAGACGGGGTCAGCAAACTGACCCAGATTGAATTTCGCTCCAGGGCGGAAGCCCAGGCTGAAAACTTCCAGAAAATGACCCTGGCCATGGCGCGGGACATCCGGGTGATTCTTGTGAAGCTGGCGGACCGCCTGCATAACATGCGCACCCTCGGCCCCATGCCTTATGAAAAACGCCAGCGCATTGCTACCGAAACTCTCGATATCTACGCCCCCATCGCAAACCGCCTGGGCATGCATTCCATCTGTACCGAACTCGAAGATCTGGGCTTTACCTCCCTGTATCCGATGCGCTCCAAGTACATTTCCAAGGCGGTGGACAAGCTTCGTGGCAGCCATCGGGAAATCATCGAGGACATTCGCGGCAAATTGCAGGAGAAACTGGAAGAGCGAGGCTTGCCGGGCCGGATCCTGGGCCGGGAGAAACACTTGAACAGCATCTACAACAAGATGAAGTTCAAGCAGAAATCCTTCCATGAAATCATGGATGTGTATGCCTTCCGGATCATCACCGACACCGAAGACGACTGCTACCGTATCCTGGGCGCCGTACACAGCCTCTACAAACCCCTCCCGGGCCGATTCAAGGACTACATTGCCATGCCCAAGGCTAATGGCTACCAGTCCATTCACACCACTCTGTTCGGGATGCACGTGAACATCGAGATCCAGATCCGTACCGAGGAGATGGAGCATATCGCCAATAACGGTATTGCGGCGCACTGGATGTACAAGAATGAACCGAGCAGCGTGACCAGCGCCAATCAGGCCCGGGTCGACCGCTGGGTGAAAGGGCTGATGGAAATGCGGGAACGGGCAGATGACTCCATGGAGTTTATCGAGCATGTGAAGGTAGACCTGTTCCCGGACGAGATATATGTATTCACGCCGAAGGGCCGCATTATGGAGTTGCCCAGCGGTGCAACGCCGGTAGATTTTGCTTATGCGATCCATACGGACATCGGCAATGCCACCGTTGCCTGCCGCATCAACCGCAACCTGGGGTCCCTCAGTCAGCCGCTGCAGAGTGGCCAGACAGTGGAAATCATTACTGCGCCAGGCGCCCGGCCCAATCCGGTCTGGCTCAGTTTCGTGGTTACCGGAAAAGCCCGGAGCAGTATCCGTCACGTGCTCAAGAGCCAGAAGCGTGCGGAATCGCTGGAGCTGGGTCGGACACTGTTGAAGAAATCCCTGAAGGGCTTTGGTGCGAAACTGTCCGAGATCAGCGACGCCCAGAAGCAGGCGGTGGTGAACCACAATCAGGTCAACAGTTTTGATGACCTGATCAGCGACATCGGCCTGGGCAATAGGATGGCCTATCTGGTCGCCCGACAGCTCGCGAGCGGCTCAGAGGTTACCGAGGCCATTAAGGCACCAAGAGATATTGAGGGTGGCAATCATAGCCCGGTGACCATCCGTGGCACCGAAGGGCTTCTGGTAAGGTTCGCCAGCTGTTGCAAGCCAATTCCGGGGGACCCGGTCGTCGGGGTGATGGATTCCGGCAAAGGTATGGTGATTCACTCCGATACCTGCTCCCGTCTACCCGAAGATGACGAGGACCGAGCGCGTCTGACTCACCTGAAGTGGGCCAAGGACATTACCGATGAGTTTTCCGTGGAGTTGCGGGTAGAGCTGGAGCGACAGCGCGGTGTGATTGCCGAGATGGCTAACGCCGTGGCCATGGCTGACGGCAACATCGAGCGGATCAACGTAGAGGAGCAGAATGCTCGCTTTGGTGTTGTCAGTCTTGTGGTGCACGTTAATGGTCGCCGGCATCTGGCCCGAGTAATGCGCCGGATCCGCAATATCCGTGCGATTACCCACATCAGCCGCGTCCGGCACTGAACCCGACCAAAGCCCGGTTGACAGGCGAGCTACGCAAAAGCGACGATTGGCGTTTTGGAAGAGAGGAAACCAAGGGTCATGACCAACAAATCCGTAATTCAGACCGAGAATGCGCCCCAAGCGATCGGCACATACTCCCAGGCGGTAAAGGCGGGGGATACCGTGTACCTGTCTGGCCAGATTCCGCTGGTACCGGAAACCATGGAAGTGGTCGCCGGCGATTTTGCTGCCAAGACCCGGCAGGTATTCGATAATCTCAAGGCGGTGTGCGAGGCGGCGGGTGGCGAGCTGAAGGATATTGTGAAGCTGAATATCTACATGACCGATCTGGCGAATTTCGCCACGGTCAACGAGATCATGGCCACCTATTTCCAGGAGCCGTATCCGGCCCGAGCGGCGGTAGGTGTCGCGGCGCTGCCCAAGGGTGTGCCCATTGAAATGGAAGCGGTTATGGTGCTCAGCTAAGAGCTGATGACACCAGGATTCAGAAAAGGCGGCCTTGGCCGCCTTTTTTAATGCCGAAGGCTCAGCCCTAGTCAATCATGGCGCGGTAGCCAGCCCGGAAATCCGGATAGCGGAACTGGAAGCCGGTGCCCAACAGACGCTTGTTACTGCAGCGTTTACTGCCGCCCCGACCGCCTTTCCGGGCATCTGGCAGCGGCTCGGCACAAGGTGTTTGCTGCCGCACCCAGTCCACCACCTCATCAAGCCTGACCGGTTCGCAGTCGCTGGCAAGGTAGCAGGTTTCCAGTGTCGCTCCCGAAAGTGCCAGCTTAACCAGATGGGCTGCCGCGTCTGCTGCATCCTCTTCATGAATCCGGTTGCTGAATGGTGCTGGCTTCGCCGGATTCATGCGCCCCTCTTGAACCTCCTCAAGAAAGCGCCGCCGCGAAGGCCCATAAATGCCGCTGTATCGAATAATCGTGGCCGGATGGCCGCTGTCCAGTGCGGTCTGTTCACCGGCCAGAACCTGTTCGCCGCTGAATCGGCCCGGCCTGGTGGGGCTGGATTCATCCACCCAGCTGTCGTCATCCTGTGAATAGACACTGCTGCTGCTTATAAAGAACAAGTGTTTCAGGGATTGACCACCGAGGGCCTCCAACAAGTTTCTCAGGCCCGTCACGTAGGCATCCCGATATCCCTGATGATCGTAGCTGGTGGGCGTGAGGCAATAGATCACGATGTCGAGTCCGTCCGGCAACTCACTGGTTAGGGTTTCCGGCCGAGTAAGGTCGGCGCCGATGCCGTGAATGCCCTCGGGAACACGGTCCGGGTTCCGGCGCAGGCCGAACACGTTGGCCGAGGCTTTCAGCCGGCTGGCAATGGCGCCACCGAGTTTTCCGCAACCGGCCACCAGAATTCGAGGTGCCTTACTACTTTCAGTGATTGCCATAGACAATTTCAATCCTTATGCTTTACCTCATAAATTCGTGAAACTTCGACCCGCATCTTTCTGACCGGAGCTCACCATGACTCTCACCGAGTTACGATACGTCGTTACGCTGGCCCGCGAAAGGCATTTTGGCCGGGCCGCAGAGCGTTGCCATGTCAGTCAGCCAACGCTCAGTGTTGCCGTTAAAAAGCTGGAAGACGAGCTCGGTATCCCTTTGTTCGAGCGAAGCAAAAGCAGCATCCGCGTAACCGAAACCGGGCTGCGCATTATCGAACAGGCCCAGCGTGTGCTTGACCAGGTCGGCCTGATCAAGGATATGGCCCAGGATGGCAAGAACCAGCTCAACTCGCCTCTTAAGGTCGGTGCCATCTACACCATTGGCCCCTACCTGTTCCCACATTTGCTTCCGGAACTCAGACGTGGCGCCCCCGAGATGCCTCTTTACATCGAAGAGAACTACACCGCCAATCTGCGGCAGAAACTCCGCCAGTCCGAGCTGGACGCCATTATTATTGCCCTGCCGTTCGAGGAGCCGGAAGTCGTTACCCTGCCGCTGTACGATGAGCCGTTTGTCGTCCTGCTGCCGGCCGGACACCCTCTCGCCCAAAAGGAACAGTTGACCGCTGACGAACTGGCCAGGGAGCAATTGCTGTTGCTCGGGCCGGGTCACTGTTTCCGGGATCAGGTACTGGAGTCCTGTCCGCCTCTGGTGGAGGCGGTGACACACACGGCCAATAACGGTTCACCGGCTCTGGTCACCGAAGGCAGCTCCCTTGAAACCATTCGACATATGGTGGCTTCGGGCCTGGGCATCACGGTATTGCCGCTCTCGGCGGCCACGGCGATGCAGTACCATGAGGACATCCTGGCCGTTCGGCCGTTTGCGGCCCCGGTGCCGTTCCGCACGGTGGCTCTGGCCTGGCGGGTCACTTTCCCGCGGCCCAAGGCTATTGATGTGCTCTCCCTGGCAGCAAGCCAGTGCCGGGTAATCGAGAAGGCGAAAACGGATACACCGGTTGTGGCCGAAAGCGCCTGAGTCTGACTATGACGTCACTGGATGACATACCGGTCACCCAGCTCAAGGGCGTAGGAAACGCCCTGGCGGAAAAGCTCGCCAAGCTGGGTATCACCTCCCTGCAGGACCTGCTCTTTCACCTGCCTCACCGATACGAAGACAGAACCCGGGTTATACCCATGGGAAGTCTTCGCATTGGTGACGTGGCGGTGGTGGAAGGGGACGTTATGAAAGCGGATCTGATCATGGGCCGCAGACGCAGCCTGCAGGTGACACTCCGGGATAGCAGCGGCTTTCTGGTGATGCGATTTTTTCATTTCAACGCGGCCCAGAAAAACCAGCTGAGCGAAGGTGCCCGGGTTCGCTGCTTCGGCGAGGTGCGCCCCGGTCGCGCCGGGTACGAGTTTTATCATCCGGAGTACCAGGTCAATCCGCCGCCAATGCCAGCAGAGGGTGAGGCAACCCTGACGCCGGTTTACCCACTGACAGAGGGCATCCAGCAGCCTCGCGTGCGCTCGCTTTGCCAGCAGGCCCTGGGCTATCTCCAGCGGTTCCCGATCCGTGACTGGCTGCCCGAAAATCTGTTGGCCGAATACCAGTTGCCCGGAATCACAGAAGCTGTCCAGCTGGTGCATTCTCCTCCTGCCAACGCGCCGGTAAACCTGCTGATGGAAGGGCGTCACCCCGCGCAACAGCGCCTGGTGATGGAAGAGCTGTTGGCGCACCAGCTGAGTTTGCTTCAGGTACGTGAGCAGATTCAGGCCCGTAAAGCGCTCCCGCTCCTGCCCACGGGGGATTTGTCCGAGCGTTTCCTGGATTCACTGCCGTTTGCGCTCACGGGTGCCCAGCGTCATGTACTTGCCGACATCCGTCAGGATCTGAGCCAGCCGTTGCCGATGCTCCGGCTTGTCCAGGGCGATGTCGGCTCCGGCAAGACGGTGGTGGCGGCGTTAGCGGCTTTGCAGGCCATTGGTGCCGGCGCCCAGGTAGCCCTGATGGCGCCCACTGAAATCCTTGCCGAACAGCACTTTCAGAATTTCCGGACATGGCTCGAGCCTCTGGGCATTCGCCTTGCGTGGCTATCCGGGAAGGTAAAAGGCAAAGCCCGGGCTGAGGCGCTGGAAGCGGTCCATTCCGGTGATGCCGGAGTGGTGATAGGCACTCATGCGTTGTTCCAGGATGATGTGGAGTTTCACCGCCTGGCCCTGGTGATTGTGGACGAACAGCATCGTTTCGGCGTTCACCAGAGGCTCGCCTTGCGGGAAAAGGGTGTGGGTGGCTCGTTGGCACCTCACCAATTGATCATGACGGCAACGCCGATTCCCCGTACGCTGGCCATGAGTGCCTATGCCGACCTGGACACCTCGGTTATTGATGAGCTCCCGCCGGGAAGAAAGCCGATTGAAACCATCGTAATTCCCGACAGCCGGAGGGAAGATGTGATCGAGCGGGTTCGGAGCGCCTGCCGCGAGGGGCGTCAGGCCTACTGGGTCTGTACCCTGATCGAGGAATCCGAGGCCCTGCAGTGCCAGGCAGCAGAGGTTACCGCCGAGGAGTTGGCCGAGCGATTACCGGATCTCAAAGTGGGCCTTGTGCACGGCCGGCTGAAGGCCCAGGAAAAGGCGGCGGTGATGGAGCAGTTCAAAGTCGGCGAATTGGATCTGCTGGTGGCGACCACGGTCATTGAGGTTGGGGTGGATGTGCCCAACGCGTCGCTGATCATTATTGAAAACCCGGAACGCCTGGGGCTGGCCCAGTTGCACCAGCTTCGCGGCCGTGTCGGGCGGGGCGAGCAGGCCAGTTTTTGCGTGTTGATGTATCACCCGCCGCTGTCTGCCAATGGCAAGGCCCGGCTGCAGGCCCTCAGGGACAGCCAGGATGGCTTCTTTATTGCCGAGAAAGACCTGGAGATTCGCGGCCCGGGCGAGGTGTTGGGCACCCGGCAAACCGGTATGATGCAGTTTCGGTTGGCGGACTTTGAGCGCGACAAGGGTTGGATTGAGCCACTTCGAAAAATGGCGCCGGGCCTGATGGCTCATCCGGAGATTGTTCGGGCGCTGGTTCGACGATGGCTTGGTGAGAAAACCCGCTATGGCGACGTGTAAAGACGTCCATTCGGTCTCTGAGCGCGTAAGAAAGCGCTTTGGAAATAGAGTTCGGTCAACGTCAGGGTTATTTCTTTGCCCTATACTGAACTCAGTGTGATTTTCAGATTCGGGTTATCCGACGGAAAACAGCAATATTCGGGAGAAATTTATGGAATTACCTGTCGCAGTTCAGCAGGCTCTGGGCGAGACCGCAGCGGGCGTATCCCTGAGGGATGCGGGCCAGGCGAGCCAGAAAGAACTGTTACGAATGGTTCTACTCAGTGATGAGCAAGGGAATCTTCAGGTAATCTGCCGCCGCGACGATCTGATTGACCTGGAACAGCTGAACAAGCAGCTGGGCCGTGACTTGCGCCTGATGAAGCGCCGCGAACAGTTGCGCGTTCGGGAAAGAGCTGGCCTCAAGTCACTCCCTGCATTGCCATCACTGACAGGCTGGCCAACCGTGGTAGATGAGCGCGTGGATGACCTGCCCGCCGTGGCACTTGAATTGGGCGAGCAGAACCTTGCGATGGTCATGCCAGCAGAGGATTTCCGGTCCCTGACCGCCAAGGCTGATCGACGCTCCTTTGCCGTTGCTCCGGAATCTATCAACGTGAACCTTGACGACCACGGCAGGGATCGGGACCAGTTCCATACCGCCATCAAGAAGTTCACTGGCCTGAGAATACAGCAACGACTGGAAGACACTCTGGAGTTGCCGCCGCTGCCGGAAACCGCCCAGCGGATTATTCATCTTCGGGTCAACCCCAACGCGGTCATGGGTGACCTCGTGGATATTGTCGAGAGCGACCCGAGCCTCGCAGCGCAGGTTGTAAGCTGGGCTTCGTCCTCGTTCTATGCGGCAGCCGGTCAGATAAAGTCTGTGCACGACGCGGTTTCCCGGGTGCTCGGATTCGATCTGGTCATGAACCTGGCCATGGGGCTTTCACTCGGGCGGGCGCTCAAGCAGCCCCAGGATCACCCGGACGGCTACGTCGATTACTGGCAACAGGCCATCTGGCAGGCCCAGTCAGCGGGCATTCTTGCCAGCATGATGCCCCGGGGCGAGCGGCCGGTGTTCGGTCTGGCTTATCTTGGCGGCCTGCTCCACAACTTTGGTCATCTGGTTCTGGCGCAGGTTTTCCCACCCCATTTCAAGCTGGTTTGTCGGTCCCTGGAAGTGAATCCGGATATCGATTCTTCGGTCACCGAGCACTATCTGCTTGGCATTACCCGGGAACAGATTGCTGCCCAGTTGATGGAGAATTGGGGCATGCCGGACGAGGTGACTCTGGCCATCCGCTATCAGAAAAATCCATCATACGATGGCGCCCACAGCGTCTATGCCCGATTGCTATGGCTGGGCCGCCAGCTGTTAACCGCCCGGGGCGTGGCTCTGGGAGCCGGCGAGGAAATCAGCCAGGCTATATACGACGAACTGGGGCTGAATCGGGAGCAGGTTGAGGAACAGTTTGACGAACTGGTTAACAGCAAGGACAGCATCATGGCCATGGCCGGTATGATGAGCCAGTAGCAGACGGCCTTTCCTGGGAAATCCCCCTCAAAAAAAGCCGGCCCCGAGGCCGGCAAGCTTACCCGCTTTATTGCAGTGTCGTCCAAACTTATCAGGAGAAAACAACGTTAGGTGGCACCTTCCGCAGATGATAGGTGCGCCCCTGTTTTCAATTTAGACCGTGATAGGAAAAAGAAAAGTCAACAGGTGTAGCCGGGAAGCAATGAGCAGCGTGTCAGTTTTTTTACGTCGACAGAACCTTTTGATTAGACGAGATAAAATATCTGTTTTACTGCTACACCCGTTACAAAATGTTACAAAAATGAGGTCTGACCAGCTGCGTTGTGCACCGAATCGTCGGTACCAAGTCTAAAAGGAATGGTGTCGGACGGCCGTTGCCGCTCGGCGAATCTCGTCGGCATGCTTCTGTTCCACCTCAAACCGTTCCTTATCCATTTTATCCACGAACTTCGTTTCCGTTGCCTGCCGGGCCCGATGGGTTGGCATGTGCTGCAACTGGTCATGCACCTCCTGGAATACCCTGAAAGGTGACTGCTCAAGCAGCTCGGGAGCAATGTGGTCCAGCAGGCCCTTGAGTCTCAGGCAGGCTTCCGAGTATTCGATCTGATCCTCTTCAACCGCCATGGCAATGACATGAACACTGCGGATCATGTCTTTTCTGCGGTTGGTCTGGAACTCCTCGGTTTTGGCCTGCCGCTTGCGATTTTCCGAAAGCAATCCCATCTGCCGCCGGATGAACATCACCAGCAGAATGATGGCCATAAGACCGGCAATAATCAGACTCCACTGCAGCCACTGGGGCATTTTCGGCTCCTTCTCTGAATCAGGCCCGTTTGCGTTGGTGCTCCGGGCGCCAGACTTTGACAGCAACAGGCTGTCCATTCAATACGGAAGTGCCGGAGAGCGGATCAATGCGACAGTCGCTGAGCACGTCGTTGATGCTGGCACCGGCATGGGCAGCTGCGACTGATTGGCTGGTGCCGTCCCGGTCGTGGCCCCAGCCGTGGGGAATGGATACCACGCCAGGCATGACATCTTCGGTAATCTCTACCGGTAAAACGATCTGTCTCGATTCCGACGTTATCTCTGCGGAGTCGGCGGCCTGCAAACCCAGCCGGCTGGCATCTTTCGGATGAATCATCAGTGTGCAACGATCCTTTCCCTTAACCAGCCGCTGACTGTTGTGCATCCAGGAGTTATTGCTCCGGACATGGCGCCGGCCAATCAGTTGCAAGGAGTCGCCGGCCGGCGCAGCCAGGGCTTCATGCAGCCTGCCAAGATCGTCCAGATAGCGCCTCGGGGCAAGGTTAATCTTGCCATCGCGTGTAAACAGGCGCTCTGGCAATGAGGGCTGCAGCGGCCCGAGATCGACGCCATTGGGGTTATCCTGGAGAGCGCTCAGTGACAGCCCTTTCGGAAGCTCCTGCCAGTGGCGATTCAAAGGGCTGAGCTTGGCCAGTCCACGAAGCGGATGTCGTTTCGGCAGGATGTCGATCACCAGATCGACCGCAGGCTGCAGCAAACCCCGCGCACGGCCGGCATCGGCGCCATAGGGGCCGGAGCGCAACAGCAGGTCGAGGATCGGGTCCGGGCCAATCTGCTTGAAGGCGCGCCAGCCGAGCTCTGCGCGCAGGGGCAGTCGCCCGCCTTTCTGAATCTTTTCCAGCCGGTGGGCCAGTTCCAGTAAGATCTGCCAGTCATGGCGGGTATCCGGGCCGGCATCGAACAGTGCTTCGCTGTACTTGGCAAAGTTACGCACCGCAAACATGCTGAAAATCAGATCGTAATGGCTGCGTTCCAGAGCCGCTGTCGGCGGCAGAATGATATCCGCGTGACGGGTGGTTTCGTTCAGGTAGTAGTCCACCGAAACCATGAAGTCGAGGCCGCCCAGAGCCTCTTCCAGGCGCCGCCCGTTGGGGCTGGAGAGCACCGGGTTGCCGGCAACGGTAACAAACGCCCGGATCTGCCCTTCGCCAGGCGTTAACATCTCATCGGCCATGGTGCTGGCCGGGTATTCTCCGCCGAATTCGGGTAATCCCTTCACGCGGCTGTGGCGCTTGCCGAAGTGGCCTTTTTGCCCGGCCATGGCGCCCAGTTCCACCAGATCAATCGCCGGCTGCGAAAACAGCACGCCGCCCGGCAGGTCCAGTTTGCCGGTCAGGATGTTGAGGCAGTAGGCCAGCCATGTTGCAACACCGCCAAACGTCTGGGTGCTGGTGCCCATGCGGGTATAGAGTGCCGCCTTTCTAGTGGTGGCGAGCTGTCGAGTGAGGGCCCGAATGTCCTCTGCAGAAATACCGGTGTGCACGCTGACCGCTTCGGGGGCGAAACTGAGGGCGGCCAGACGCAGAAGGTCTACGTCTTTCACCAGCCTTTCGGCGGGGCCAAGATCCACCAGACCCTCTTCAAATAACGTATGCAGCATGGCCATCATGAGCAGGGCATCGCTGCCTGGCCGGATGAAGTGGAATTCGTCGGCCAGCTTCGCGGTCTCGGTGCGGCGCGGGTCCACCACGACCATCTTGCCGCCGCGTTGTTTCAGGGCCTTGAGTCGTCCGCGGAAGTCCGGAACCGTCATCAGGCTGCCATTGGAAGCCATGGGATTGGCACCGATGCAGAGAAACAGATCCGTGTGATCGATATCGGGAATGGGAAACAGAACCTGGTGCCCGAACATCTCAAAACTGGCGAGCATGTGAGGCAACTGATCGTTGGACGTTGCTGAAAACCGGTTCTGGGTACCGATGGCCCGCAGCAGTGGCATGGTGGCAACCAGAGATCCATGGTTATGGACGTTCGGATTGCCGAGGTACACGCCGATACTGTTGCGGCCGTGGTCCTGACGGGTCTGATGGAGTTTTTCCGCGACCAGGTCAAACGCCTCGTCCCATTCCATTTCATGCCAGCCGGTTTCGGTTTTACGGACGGGCTTCTTCAGGCGGTCCGGATCTTCGTGCAGATCCTGCAGCGCAACTGCCTTTGGGCAGATATGTCCCCGACTCAGTGGATCATTCTCATCACCCTTGATGGATGCAATCCGGCCGTCCTTCATTTCGATTGCGACACCGCACATGGCCTCGCAAAGGTGACAGGTACGATAGTGGGTGCCGTTTTCCATGAAGGGGCTCTCCTGAAGGATTGTTGTTTTACTATAGCGGTTTCAATGTGCAACCAGATTAGCAGTAAATGACCTGGAGGGGGAAATAACCAGCGGTTGTCCACGTTGCAAAAAGGGCCAACCCGAAGGCTGGCCCTTTGCAGAGGCTTCAGAGCTTTTACTGCTCGGCCGGGATCTCTTTGACCGGATTGGAGATGAAGTTGAGGTAGACGCCCTCAGGCGGAATTTTCAGGGGGAGCTGGACGGCTTTCCCGGTTCCGTTGGCCAATTCCTCACAGGCTCCGAATCCCCCTCCGGTAAAAATGCTACCCAGACAGCTTACAAACCCAAGAAGGCCGGATGTCGCATCACTGGAGCCTGCCACATCAACAGTAATCAGAGGCGTGTTAGCGTTACGCTGTTCGATTTGCATGCGGCCATCATCGAAGAAAGTGATTGCGCCCCCGAGCTCCAGCGTGAACGGGTAACTGAAGAGATTGTGCGCAAGCAGTCCTTCGATCGGGAGATGCAGATTGGGAGCGTCAAGAAGCAGGTCGGCGTTGACCTCAAATCTTGGGCCGCCATCCGCACTCGTTACGATTCGTCCTTCGATCAGACCCTGAGGGTTGCCCGCGGTTGGCTCCTGGTACCTCATTCTGAGAATCTGAGGACCGGTATCTGATTCAGAAGGGCCTAGCAGGTTGTACCAGACCTTGGCCGGGGTAGTAACGAGCATGGTTGGATAGAGCAGGACCCTGATATTGCCAGTATCTTCACCGGTTTCCGGATCTTTTTCAGGTCCGATGACTTCGGTGTTCAGCCCATAGGTCTGGTAGATGTACTTCTTGTCCCAACATTCCTCCGGTTCCTCATAAGAGCAACCGACCCTTGCATTCGCCTCGTCATTTCCATCGTTTCCGAGCACAATTGCGTTTCCATTCATCGCGAGGCGTGCTGCGTTGGGTGGCGTCTCGAAATATTCCTGAGTCTGACCACTGTCGTCGGTGGCATTGGTGAACTCGAAAGTTTCGAAGCCATCGATATAATAATTCGAATTGGCGTCTCGTATCGGGAGATTTCTAAGCGGTGTGAAAACAGAAGCAATGCTTTGCTGTCCTCGGAAGTATATTTCAAGTGGCTCGCCGCCGTTATCCTCAGGATCGAATAGCAAATCGGTCTGAAGTGCCATTCCGTTTTCGCCGCAGATTACTTCCTGGCAATTACCATTTACCGCGGAAATCATCCGGTAGCGATACAGTTCACCCGGCGCCCAGGGCGAGTCAGGATAAAACCGGATGCGCTGATGGTTTTTTTCCAGTCGTCCCTTGATAACCGATTCGACAGTGCCGGTTTCGCTTACTCTCTCTACGAAGAATGTTTCGTTGTGCCGAATGGACGTCAGATCCATGGACTGCGAAAAAACCACCACAATCGGACGATCAGCAGGTAACGTGGTCACCGGCAAAATGTCCCGACTTTGAGCGTTGCCGTCTTTGTCTTTTGGAAGGTTTTCCCCGGCGGCGTCTTTGCAGAAGCCGTGAAGATCATTGGTCAGATCAAGATCCTGAGTGACGCATGGATAACCCGGGTAAGTTGTCAGGGCAATTGGGGACTGTTCTGGGACTGTACCACTACCGTCATCGATTTCTGGGAGGGAGAAGGCCAGCGACTCAACCATCGCTTCGTTTCCCGAAATGTCTGCAAGCCCGTCGATCTGAAGTAAATATTCAACACCGTGCTTCAGGCCGCCATCAGGTTGAACCGCCAAAGTGGTGCCGTCTAACTGCGTGCGAATATCGGCCACCTCCTGATTGTCCGCAAAGAGGGTGATGCCTCCATTCACGGAATCCGGGGCCAGAGGCTCATCGAAGAACAGAATGACCGGATCCCCGGGCCGCTGCATCGATTGGCGCGTATCCGGAATGGCGTTGTCCGGGCCGGGCATCCAGCTGACCAGGCTGGGCGCAGTGCTGTCCAGCTCGCGGAGCAGTTCGGCATCCAGTGCCGAATCGGCATCGGTAGCCGCCTGAAGATGGAAGGCTATCGTGGAGCTAGTGTATTCCTGGCCCAGTAGGTTCGGCTCCACCATACCTATGGCGTCGATGGTCAGTACGCCATCCTGCACCAGGGCGATGCCACGCAACTCTACCCCCATCAGATCCTGCGAGAGCGCCGCATTGGGCTGGGCATTTTCGGTGTTCATGGAGACATCCATAAACAGAGTGATATGCCTGGGCGCATTGAGGTCGTCGGTGTAGGGGTTGGGGCTCAGATAGCCGGAGGCGTCTGACAACATGGTGACCTTGATGTTGCCGGTGGTCTGGAGTTGGCCGGTGGCGGCATCCAGTACGGGAACTTCGCCACCCACCAGAACATCCAGGCTGGTGCTGTTCAGCACGCTGCCCCGGGCTATGCGCAACGGAAGTGCTTCATCAGCGTCGAATGCGGGCGCATAGGCCAACTCGGCAAACAGATCGCCAGTCTGTTGAGAGGGGCCTGCTTCTCCCTGGAGCACCGAGTTGAGCGTGACGCCATTAATGATCTGGCCGTTCAGAACCGATCGGGTTACCTCTTCTTGCGAAGTTCCAGCAGCCAGACCAGAATCAACAGCGGACTGCTGAAGGACAACCGTGGGTCCTGTTTCGCGGGGCGTAAACGCAATATCCTCGCTGAATCGGCTGGCTTGTGGGGAGGTCAGACTGGCCAGGTTTTCAAGTCGAAGCGTGTAAGTCTGGCTGGTGTCCAGAACGTCGTCCTTGCTGCCACATTCCCTTGTATCCTCGACCATACAGGGGTCCACGGTTATCCGGTTGCCTTTTATCAGAACCGTCGCAGGGACTGATTCGCCGTTGCCATCCAGAAGCTGGATCGACCCGCCAAGGGCCTTCCAATCGGGGTGGACGGGATGGGTCATGGCCAGCCGGAAGGTGGAAAAGTTCATAGCCTCGAAGGGACTGTTGTTTGCCGGCACCTGCCACGCAACACCAAAAGCCTCGGTCGAGTTGGTTGTGCTCGCTGGCCCGGAGATACTGCCCCGGGTCTCGAACTGAATCCCGGCGTCACCTACCGCGTTGGGCGTGTTTATCTGCCGACCGCCTTCGGCAATCAGTGGCTCACTGAACCTCAGCGTGTAGGAACCGAGTTTCTTCAGTTCCGAGGAGGGTGAAAGTGTCAGGCTCTGGCCTCCGTCTACCCGCCTGATTGAGAAGGGCAGGGGCTGGCCCTGTGATTGCACCTGGATCTTGTTTTGCAGATCTGCATCCTCATCGGTCACAGCATGGCTGAAGCGCAGAATGATATCGGCTTTCGGGCTGACACCGGCCTGGCCGTCGGCCGGGTAGGAATAGACCACCGAGCCGGGGGAGACTTTTTCATTCATGGTCTGTTCGTCGCCGCCACAGGCGGCCAGTAACAGGGCAGGTATCAGTGCCAGTGTTTTATTGTATTTCATGGCGTGCCCTCCTTAAAACTTCAGGGTGATGGAGCCGCTGACAACGTGAACGTCGCCGTCTGCGGTAACGGGCGTTTCGTTGTCGTCAAAATCCACCAGTATGAAATCCCGATCCTGCAGTTGCTGGTATTGATAACCAATGTCCAGACGGACGGGATAGGCCAGCAGACGGGTACGGTCGTAGGTAGCGCTCAGGCCCAGGCCGACGACAAACTTGTCAGTATCGAGATAATTGATCTCCGGATTGCGGGTAGACTTGAGCGGTGACTCTTCATAGGCAACGCCGCCACGCACAGAAAAGTTCTTGTTCAGGGCATACTCGGCGCCGATCCGTGGAATCAGCACGTCGTCGAACTGAATCCGGCTGCCGGGCGCCACGGATTGCTGATCCTTGATGGTGTCGGAGGAAAATTCGTTCTCCAGCTCTGACCAGTTCTGCTGCTCCACGCTGCCACCAATCCGCCAGTTTTCGCCCTTGTATTGAGCACCAAAGCCGAAGGTTTCCGGCTGGAAGGAATCAATGGTTGATACCGCCAGGCTCAGGCCGGGGTCCGGAATGGTCTGGGTGACAATGATGTTCGAGTCCACCGATGTGGAGGCTGCTGATTTGGTGCGATAGGTGAACGCGGTTTCCCAGTCGTTCAGGAAGCAGCTGCTGTCTGGGCAGAACGTACTGCCCAGATCAATGGTGGTGCCCAGAATGGTTTTAAGGGAGGGCTCAGCATTGACCGAAAGGCGCTCGCGGCTGGTCTCGCCACCCAGGGTAGAGACCGCATCGAGGTTTGCCTGGGCATCCAGGGTGACGCGCACCGACGCACCGGCGGAAATGCCGCGCCAGATCGGAGTAGCGCCACCGATGTTCAGGAACAGGGGCTCCTTCCCGTACTGCAGGAACTGGCCGTTCTCCGTGGTCTGCGAATCGAACGCCAGCATTTCCTTGCCGTATTTCTCGACACCAGCAATAAAGCCCAGATAAATCGGATGCTTGAAGCGAGTCAGCGAACCCAGATTGGTTTTCATGCCAATCAGCACATGCTGGCTCGGCGAGTTGGCGAGGATGTCGCCGTTGGCATTCGGGTTGGCAGAACGCAACTCCTGCTCGGCGTGCAGAATGCCCGCCGTAAGTTCCCCGCGCTCATCCTTGGTGAGATAGGCAGGGTTGTAATAGGTGGCTGACACCTGGTCATTGAACATGGACAGGGACTGGGCGGTCGCCACGTCCACCGGCATAACGCCATAGGTGGTGCCCAGGTTGCCCATGCTGGCACTGACCGAAACAGAGAAACCGACCGAGGCGGTGGCGATGGCAAGAGACAGTGCCCTTGACCGGGAACGGGAGGAAAAAGCCATTGATACACTCCATTACTTCGTTGTTTTTATACTCGGCCCGCACGGGTGGTGAGTACGGCTGGTATTTTTGTTCAGGAGGTAGTGTATTCGGCTTGTCTTTTAGGAGCGTTGGCTTTTTTGACAAAAATTAAGGGCGGGAGAACCACATTTGGAGTGAATAAAAGAAAAAACTGAGGAGGAGATTCTTCGGAGAGGGTCTGGCCGCTTTTTTACTGGAAGGTGCATTGATAAGATTCTTGAATTCTTAGCCGGAGGTGATGGCGCTGAGTGGAGTTCAGACCTGCTCGATGGCTTCAGGACGCTTTTATCCATAGTAATTTTAACGGATGGCGGCAGTTTAGACGTCCTACCTAATTCTTGGATGGAACGATTTTAGAGTTGTAGCCATAAAATAGAAGCTCCCCTAGTGGGGAGCTTCGGAGCTATGTAAAAAAGACTGACAGTCAGGTGCGATGGATCAGTTTTTTACGAGCTGCGATCAGACCGAGAATTCCCAAGCTAAATAGGCCAAGACTGCCTGGTTCTGGAACTTTGACCGAGTCACCTTCGAATTCGGTCAAGTGGCTAAGTGTCAATTCGTTCAGTTTGCTTTCATCGAAGTAATCTAACAAATTGAAAACACCCCAGTCCATGTTGAGTTCGTTTTTAAATAGCACATGCTTCCCATCACCGGCGTTTCCATCTTTTACAAGAAAATAAGAGGGCGAGGTATTGAGTTTAAATGCAACGATGCTCTCATTACCGGCACCCTCTGCGATGAAAAATGCTGCGTCTTCGGTCTTATCAGCAAATGTTAGTGTTGTATTGGTAATCATGGATGCCCAAGTGGTTTCCGTTCCTTGGCCAGAGTTGCTCAGCGTCGTTGTTTGTCCTACAAAAGTGTCAAGACCGCCGACATCAATTAGGTCGGGACTTGAACCATCGTCTATGAGGTAAGCATTGGCGTGCCCGCTGACTCCGAAAACAAATAAGGCTGGTAGTATTAGGTGGCTGATTCTCATGTCAACTTGCTCCTTAGAGCCAGGTATTGCTGGCGATAACTCCAAGTAATGCGCGCTCCATTACCGATCCATTCAACTTCGAGTCGTTAGTTCTTACGGCTACTACACCATATAGGCAAATAAAGGGCCACAACTCCAAATTGTTGAAAAATAGCAGATATTTTTTAGTTGAAAAAAATAATGTAAAAATATTGGACATGTATTGGGAGGGGTTGCGCGAAAGGATACAGAGTTCGTTGATTGTTTGCTGTGCTTCGCGTTTTGCAATGAATTGGTGGGCCCAGCTGGACTCGAACCAGCGACCAAGGGATTATGAGGGCCTTGTGGCGGGTTTTCGTAGCACCACAGAAAACCACAATAAACGGAAAAACAGCGAGTTACAGAAATTCAAAACCGCAGCGCACCACATAAAACCGCTGCCCTGTTGTCAGTTGGTTGACACCGATCAGTCGTCGTCAGATCGTGACCAGTCACGCATGTTCTTATACTTTTCCGCCATGCTGCTACCATGAAACGAGGTGCCGGAACTGGTAAATGGCTGACTACCTGGCTCTCCCGGCATCGGCCCTCTGTGGCGCTTTAACGCCTGGGTCCATCCTCTCTCAAACCAGTTATATTCTTTGGTGTTTGGCTCGAATGGATTAATGAGCTTCCCATCGTTTTCGTGGAATGACATCCTGCCTTGCTCAATAATCGTTCTTTCCTTGAAATCGTCCATCGACTAACTCCTTTCCTACCCCAGCTAAGCCTTGTATATCGTATCTCTACGACCAACAGCAATCACTGTTACCACAACCACGCCATCATCGACGTGATATACCAGCCGGTAACCAGCGGATCTAAGCTTTATCTTGTATAGGTCGGGATCGCCGCGAAGGCTGTGCTTCGGGATTCTGGGGTTTTCCAGGCGTCGCTCCAGGATGGCCAGGAACTCCGCCCGGATAGACGGGCTAAGCTTGTTCCATTCCTTCAGAGCTTTTTTCTTGAATTGCAGCTCGTAGCTCATTGATGCTCACCGGTACTGATTCGTCATCCATACGCTTGCGAGCCTCCTGCAGAAGCCGGTAATCCTCGAGTTGCTCTTGCATCTGTTCGAATGTCTCGACAGGCACCATGTAGGCTCTGGGCTTGTTGTGACTCAGTATCACAATCGGTTCGCCGTTAGCCTGGTTGAGCACCTCGTTCGGATTAGCTTTCAGCTCCGAAATGGTGGCCGCAAGCCTCGCGAAAAGGCTTTTCATCATATTGTCCTTCAGGGCGTTAAGGTGGCTGTTTGAAGGTCCCTCTTTTGAAAGGGGCGCTTTCTGGCCGTTCTTGGCGGCTCTTCAACACATAGGTAAACAGCTCTCAAACTATAACCTGAAATAAGATCTAAATAAAGACCTAAAAATAGATCTAATAAGGGGTTTTGTGTCTGCAAGCTAGCTTTTGCGAGTATTGATTGAGGGCATTGAGGTTAAATATATAACCTCAATTAATTTAAAAGTCCTTTAAAAACAGTTAGTTATAATTATTAAAGCGCTCAACTCTATAGGGGTTATCTCTGTTGGCATCGTAGTGACATCTTTTTTTCGTAATAGTTACACGAATTCAAGATTTCCTCTGTTCTCTGGTCCTAAAGCTCTCAACCCTCGTTACGCGTGGGCTCTTCCTGTTGCCAGAATCGTTGTGCGTATTCCGGCGAACGTGAACGCCCATTCCGGCTGAACGTGAACACCTTTTTTCTTAACGCATCACCCACCGGAGTTTGTACCCCGGGTGTTCACGTTCAGTCAATTTCCTGAAGTCGCTTTCTCATCGATTCCCCTTTCAGAGTCCAGCGGTGAGCGTTGTGCATCAGCCGATCCAGAATGGCGTCCGCCAGAGTGTTATCGCCGATGGCGGCGTACCACTGATCGGTGGGTAGCTGGCTGATGATCATGGTCGAGTGAGTGCCGTGACGGTCATCCATGATCTCCATCAGGTCGTTCCGGTGTGCAGGTTTCAGAGCTTCCAGCCCCCAGTCGTCCAGGATCAGCAGCTTTACTTTGGCTAGTTGGCTGAGGTTTTTCTGGTAGGTGCCATCGGCCTTGGCCTGGGTCAGTTCCAGCAGTAATCGGGAGATCCGGTAATACCGGGCACTGAAGCCGTTCAGACAGGCTTGGTGCCCCACTGCACAGCCCAGGTAAGTTTTGCCACTGCCACAGGGGCCGGTGATCAGCAGGTTCTGGCCACGTTCCAGCCAGTCTGTCTGAACCAACTGGGCCACCTGCGCTTTCTTGAGGTTGCGCGGGTGCTGGTAGTCGATGTCCTGGACCGAGGCCCGGAGTTTGAAGCGGGCCTGGCGAACCAGGCGATCCTGTTTCCGGTGTTCCCGGGTCTGGAACTCTCTTTCGAGTAATAATTCCAGGCGTTCGGTGAACGACAGCTCGTCATAGGTGCCCGGCTGGTTTTGTTGATGTTCAAGGGCGGCGGCCATGCCGCCCAGCTTCAGGTCTCTCAGTCGCGTCAGGGTCTGGATGGTGCTCATAGTGGTGTCCTAGTGGAAGCTCTTCGGGCCACGGATGTTCTCGTGGTGCTGGGGCAGTTCTGTGTGCAAGGGCAGTTGTTCTGGCAGCTTGTCGCGGTTGCTCCGGAGAATGGCCTTGATGTGTTTCAGTCGGTCCAGGCCTTCGCGGTTGGCAATACGGCAACTGGCATTCAGGCGCTCACTGGGGTACTCCTTGCTCAGGTTGAGCAACCCGAGACAGACCCGGTAAGCCTGTTCCGGATGCTCCCGCTCCTCCAGCCGATCACGGACCCAGACGAGGGTGTCTGGCCCGATGTCCCGGGCCCAGTTCTTAAGCCGTCCGGGCGACCACTGTTGTTGTTTTTGATGGCGGGTGGGCATGTGTCCTGATTCGGTAGTGATGCCGTACTGATGGCTGCGTGGGTGGCTGGCGATCTGTCGCTGCCGGAAGTAGATCTGTACCAGTCGCTCACTGGCGTGGATGTCCACTTGCTCTCCAACGTACTGGTGCGGCACCGAGTAGTGATGCTGACTAAACTCAATGTGGTAATCGATGTTGACCCGGCAACGCCGGATCTCGATGTACTCATAGGGGTGCTTGGGTAGTGCCCTCAGGGCTGGCTGGTCGAGCGTCTTGAAGGCCTCCTGCCGGTTGCCCGGCAGCCGCCGGAACGGCCGGCTGTTCAGGTCTTCCAGCAGGGACCGGATGCACTGATTCAGGTCGGCCAGGGTGAAGAAGGTGTGGTGGCGCAACCGGGCCAGGATCCAGCGTTCAACGATCTGCACCCCCACCTCCGCTTTGGATTTATCCTTGGGCTTGTAGGGCCGTGCTGGTAGCACCGCGACCTGATAGTGCGCCGCCAGTTGCTGGTAACTGGGGTTCAGGTCCGGATCGTACCGACAGGCTTTGCTGACACCGCTGCGCAGATTGTCCGGCACTACCATTTCCGGAACACCGCCGAAGTACTCGAAGGTGCGCACGTGACTCAGCAGCCAGTCCTGCAACCCCTGGCTCCAGGTGGCTTCGGCGTAGGTGTAATTGGAGGCACCCAGAACGGCAACAAACACCTGAGCCGTGCGGATTTCACCGGTTTGCGGATTAATGATCGGTACGGTGGGACCACAGTAATCAATGAAGCACTTTTCACCGGCCTTGTGGATCTGGCGCATGGAGCGCTTTTGCTGCTTTTGCCAGTGCCGGAAGCGGTCACAGTATTGAGAGTAGCTGTAACACCGGTTGGGATACTGTGCGGTGTATTCCTCCCACAGCAACTGCTTGGTCACGCCTTTGCGTTTGAGTTCCTGATGGACGGTCGCCCAGTCCGGTACCTGATAGCGGGCGGACGAGGTGGGATCGGAGCCGGGATAGAACATGGCTGCCAGGCGGCCATCGTCCAGGTCCTCTGGCAATGGCCAGGTGATCTCCAGGGTATCGGCCCGGGCTAAGAGTTTCTGGATGGCTCCGACACTGGTCTTGGTGCTGGCGCTGATCTGCCGGATCGAGAGTCCGGCTTCCAGCCTCAGGCGAAGCAATTCTCTGATTTTGCGCATTGGAATTCTCTTTGCTGCCATGACCCTGGTCCCCAAAAAAAGGAACCAGAGTAGCAAACGGTTGAATAAACAATGCGTTAAGAAGGATTCTGGTTGAACGTGAACACCAATTCCGGGAACGTGAACGCCGATTCCGGCATGGTGAACACTGATTCCGGAAAACCACCGGAAAGTGTTCATCTTCGACCGGAATGACTGTTCACGTTAAACCAGAATAGGTGTTCACGTTCGTCCGGAATGGATGTTCACGATGGGCCGGAATATGCACGTTGTATTAGAGATGTTGTCCAATATACTGATTTTACGGCCCTTTAGTATATATTTTTGAGTTTCGCGAATAGTATATACTATTCGCCTCAGTTGCCTTCTTGGCAGGTTCGAAGCGCAATGGTGCCTGGCCAGATCTTTGTTTTTTTGCTTGTTGTCACTATTGACAATACTGTCAGTAAGACTAAGATACACACATCCCCGCAGCAATGCGGAGGCGTTTCCCCCTAACGGGTTCGCCCGTTAGATAAGGCTGAAAAGCCTTTTTTATATCCCCCTGTTTGGGTTCGCCCAAGCAGACAAAGCCGCGCTTGTCGCGGCTTTTTTATTGCAGGAAGAGAGCTTATGGCCAGGGTTGTCGCCTATATAGATGGATTTAATCTCTACCATGCCATTGACGATTTGGGCAGTCCGCATCTCAAATGGCTGGATCTTTGGTCTCTCTGCAAAGATCTTCTCAAGGATGGCGACACCCTAGAGGCTGTCAATTATTTCTCGGCGTACTACACGGCCAACCCAAAGCGGCATCGTCGGCACGAGAGGTATGTGGCGGCCTTAGAAGCTCAGGGTGTTACTGTCCATTTGGGAATTTTTAAACGGAAAACCGTTTACTGCCAAGGTTGTAAGAACACTTCACCAGCTTGGGAGGAGAAGGAAACCGATGTTCACCTTGCAGTACGAATGGTGGCGGATGCTTTTCAAGACAAGTTTGATAAGGCCATTCTCATAAGCGCCGATAGTGACTTGCTGCCCCCAGTTAGAACCATCCGATCATGTGTTCCCGGTAAAAACATTTTTGTGGTTGCTCCGCCCAAGCGGATGGGGCGCGCTCGAGCTTTACAAGCTGCGTATGAAATCCCGAAAGGGAAGGTAAATCGTAACCTCCTCCCTAAAGAGATAACTTTAAACGGTGGGAAGAAAATTGTCAGACCTGACCGCTATGATCCCCCTCAGGCATAACTACGTCTCCTAACTCTACGTTGAAGGCATTTACGTCGCCCTTAAAATTAATGCGGCCGTCTTCTTTTAAAATGAATCTGTTCTTTTCAGATTAAATTTACGAAATCCTACGATTGTATCCAATCAATAAACTCTTTCTTTTTGGTTAGCTTTGTAATATCAATTGGGCTTCTGTCTGCTATGAATGCAGAAAGCATTTTTCCATCCATCCAAATGACTCCCGCACGTTCCATCAAGGCCTTTGCGTTTCTGCTGATCTCCCCTGTTGTGAAAAATAGGCTAAAAACTGGGTCAGAAGCTTTTATTCTTAGGTTTTCATGAGGATCTGATGAAGACGCATATGTTTTCGTTTTTCCAAGCTCAATAGATCCAACTAATTCTCTTATGGCATCTGTTGATGAGAGAACTTTTTGATAGTGTTTAGCTTGTCCTACTAGCCATATCTTCAACTGTTTCTGTATCGTTGCGCTCAGGTCATGAGGGAAAAACATACTTTCAAGAGAAAGTTGTCCGTAAAAATCGATACCCTCGTCTGCTGATCGTTTAGTGACTACAGGTTTCGTTACACCTAGCAGCCCAATGACCTTTCCGCACAAATCCTCGAAGTCGTTCGGAGTTAGTTCAGATAGTAAGCCGAGATATTTGTCAGATGCTAGTCTTCTATTCTTACTTTCTATGACTTCGGCTGTGTCCCCTTTCTGTATGAAGCATGCCCCTTGTATTAAGTATTCGCTAGAAATATTGAAGTCGAATCTGACTGGTTCACCTTTCTCGATCAGTTGATCCGATCTTTCTCTTAAAGATTTTAATACACTCTGTGTTAGACTTTCTGATTTTTCCAATAGTTCATCTTCCGAGTACGTACCCGGAAAATGATCCCTGATTTTTTGGCTTACAATTTCGGATATCTTTATGGGTGGATGGTCTAATTCTATTGTCGTTTCAATTAACTCCGTTATTGTTTTTGGGCCGATCCGCGCCATATTATTTCCTTAGTGCTTCGATATCATTCAATCTTTCTTGGGCGACTTCTTTTATTCTTTCTAGTAGTTCTATTCCTGACTCGTCAATCTTTTTCAATTCAGAAATTCCAATGTTAGAGAGTGCGTAAATCGCTTCATTAGCTTCGTCGTACCAAGCTTTAGTTAACTCGTCCTTTTTAGCGATTGCATAGGCGTCTTCAAATGGTCTTGAAAGGTCAAGAAGGCTGTTGAATGCGTCCTGTTTTCCAAGAATCACCTTTAGCTCTCTAACCTGTGAGTATGTTTTAATTTTCGGAGGTTTTTCCCCTGACTCGCTGATTTCTGGCGAAATCAATGAATAAAATTTATCCAATGCTTCATAATCAGTGAACTGATATTTTCCGTCGTCCCAGTTTAGCCACTCTTTGATTGCGGGCGTGGAAATCGCCTCATGGAAGATTGGATATAAAGATGGCGATGCGTATTCAGCATATGACTCGCTTTCTTTCATTTGCTCGAGTGCTTTGAAAGCCCTGTATCGACGGGTTACCTCATTGGTACTTAGCCCGATCCTTGCTGCCACTTCTTGAGCGCCAACATCAAGCTTGTCCCTCATTTCAGTAACTAGTTTTGCTCTTTGGTATCCACCCCAGTGCTTTATCCCTGAGACGTGCCGGATTCCCATTAAGGAAGCCCTGAATAGTTCGTCATCCCCATCACTTTCAATTACTATCATCTCTAAATTTGAAATAGAATCGATAACGCTTTTTTCGATATCTACCCCGCCTTCATGATAATCTTCAAGTATCCACTTCATTGTCGCGACTCGCCTGTTTCCTTCCACGACAACATAAGCGTTATCAAGATGCTCGTAAGGTCTAACCACTATTTTTTCTATTGGTATATAGCCATTTTTTAGAATAGATTCTTTTAATGGAATTATTGATTCTTCTTCTCTGATTCGTTTTAGTGCTCGTGCCTGGACAGCCGGCTCGTGAAATCTATGCTCAGCAGCAAAATTAAATCCTGGTAAATCTTGAAATCGAAAATTGTTTGGATCAAGCAGGACATTTTTCAAATCTAGGTTTTCTTGCTTCATGGTTACCTCTTTGCTTATTTATAAGTCTTTTCCTACCCAAACAACTTTCCCTATTACCTCTAAACTCTGGAGGTCGTTTGTTGAGATCTCTTGTGGTGGGTACTCTTTGTTGTCGCTCAGCAGCTGCACGCCGTCGTTCCACAGCGTCTGGATTCGCTTTACTAGTAGGTGGTCTCCGTTGCGTATTACGTATATATGACCGTCCCGCAACTTCCTTTCACTGGTGTCGACCATAACGGTTTCATTGTCTGAAATCGTAGGTTCCATGGAATCACCTTTAGCAAACACCAGAACTAGGTCCTGCTCATGAAATCCCCGAAACCTGAGCCACTTTCTTCGAAAAGCCAGCTCCCTAGTCGGCGCTTCGTCCCCTGCGATGGCCCCGTGTCCTGCAGCAACCTGAACGTTGTAACCAGGTATCAGTGCAAACTCTTCCTCAAATTGGGAGTCCGATTTTGTCGGTTGCTTTCCTGCCGCCAGCCACTCTAGGGGTACCCCGGTTGCTTCTGCTATTTGGGCCGCTTTATCTAGTCCTGGGGTCGATCCAGACAGATATTTCCTCATCGTACTTAAGGGAATTTTGCACTTTTGGGCAAATGCGCTCTCTGAGAGATTGCCCATTAGTGTTTTTATCCGACTAGAGACATCCCCTGACCTTTCAGCGTGAGTGGTTTCTAATTCATTAAAATCAGTCATTTAAGAATGTCCTTCCGAGTCGTACCTCAGGGCTTTTAACAAAAAATAACCTAATAGGGCTAAAAAATTAGCCTCTTTGGGCTTGATAAATAATCCAATAGTGCTAAATTGGTTGCAGGAAAGCGCTACGGGGTTGCCCAAAAGCGTTAGTGCAAATAAGTGTAGCAGAGTGCAAAACAGTGGACGAGCAAAAGCAAATCATTCTGATCGCAACCCCGGTTATGACCCAGGACCGCTACGCCCAGCTCACGGGCTTAACGGAAGGGCAGGTACGGGGCCAGATCGAAAAAGGACATCTGCCTTCACTCAAAATCGGCCGGGTGCGCATGGTCAACATCGCCGCCCTGTCTCAGCAGGCCCTGGACCAGGAGGACTGGCAATGAGCTGGAATCTTCACAACCACTTTCCCTGCCTGATCGCCCCGGACCTGAGAGAGCAAAAGCTCCAGGAAATCCGCGTGGTGGTGACAGGCGCTCTCGACTTCTACAAGAGCGGCCAATGGGAACTTTACTGCGACAGCGTTACCAAGCTTTTAGGCATGGCTGCCGCCTTCAGTGGCCTGGACGACGACCTCTACAACTACACCATGGACTGGGTAAACGCCCTGTCCCGATTCACGCTCCAGCACACCGTTGTGGATTTCGAAGCCTGGGCAGTAGGGCAGGCCTGCACCGCACTGAGGGCCGCCGCATGAGATTCCACCGCCACGACACCAGCAAAGCCATCAACGCGGCCAGTTTTGCCTTCCAGGGCCCTCGTCCGTCCTCTGCGCTCACTGTCCAGGCTCTGGAAGGCCTTTTTGACAATCTCCTGCACCAGCTAAGCCACCTGCAGGAAGTGCGCACCGACTACCCGTGCGACTACATGGCCCGCTGCAAAGCCGGCTTCACCGACGCCCTGATCCACGAACTGGAAGCCAGCGGCCATCACAGCCCGGCCTTTGACCGCCTCATACAACTGCGGGACGCCTGGGACTGCGGCCACCTGGATCTTCCCAACGTCACGGAGACGCAACCATGAGCCATATCCCACCCAGAAAAGACCAGGTGGAAGACAAAGAGCGCCGTTTCTACGTCTGCGCCCCGTCCTCCATCTACCTCCAGCTGCAACAGGAAGCCATCCAGAGAGGCACCGACCTGTGGACCCTCGGTGGTTCCGTTCTGACCGCCTGGCTGGAGGCTGGCTGCCCGACCTTTGGCACTCAGGACCACCCCCCTGAAAAGCCTTCGAGTCCGCCCCCGTCATCGTCACCACTCGCGCACGAACAGGGGGCCGGCCAGTGACCGTTACAAGGCTGGCGCGCAGCGCCAGGGCCGCAGGCCCCCTGGCCTTGTGGCGGGCTCTGGCTGGTCCACAGTGCGCATCCGGAGTGGTGAGGATGTCGGGGGAGGACGCCCGCCCCTTGATTCCGAACCATGAGCACAGGCGGCAAACGGAGTGCGGCAGGCGACAGGGATCGTTACCCGTAAGGGTGGCCACCTTAGTGGCCAGGAGCAGAGCGAGTAGAGCCCGCTCCGAAGGGGTCGCAAAACCCAAGTTATATATTCAACCCGGCCCAGCCGGACAACCAGCAACAGCAACACCCAACGAAACCAGAGGACACACGCAATGGAAAACTACCTGAACCTCATGATCATCGGCGCCACCCGCTACGACATCGACGGCAACCGTGGTGGCTCTTTGTGGGCCTACTCCCCAGCCGAAGCCGACGACGATAACCGTGTCGGCAACGAAGTCATGAAAATCGCCTGCGACTGGAAACACATCGACCAGCTCCGCAACCACGCCGAACGCCTCCCGGCCATGTTCACTGTTAAGGCCCAAATGAAAGCCGGGCAGGGCGGCAAGATCACCTTCAAGGCCCTGGACATGAAACCCCAGGAACCCATCAAGAAAACCGCCTAACCAGGACACGCAAGGCTGCCGGAAAAGGAGATCACCAACATGGTTAAACGAGTCATCAGCACCGAACTGGGCACCGAACGCCGCTGCACCAAGTGCAACGAGTACTGGCCCGAAGACTCCGAATTCTTCTACAGCAGCAACGGGAAGATCCAGCAGCCCTGCAAAGCCTGTTACTGCGAACTGCCTTCCAGGAAGGCCCGGAAGGCCAACCAGGTGAAAGTGCAACGGATCAAAGTCCCGCTGCACCGTCCCGCCAACATCAGCCTGAGAGCAAACGCATGACTCAGGCGCTCACAGAGGAGGAAAACCCGTGAGCAAAGCAATCCTGTGTGACGGCGACTGGACACTCACGGCCTCTGGCTGGGACTGCACCGGCGCCATCACCCAGGTGGTGTACTCGGTACCCGCCGAGGTCACCGCGGCAACGATAACGGAAGGGATCTTTTACGGATTCTCCGCCACGTTGCCACTCATGGCGGTCGCATGGGGCGGCCGTCAACTTCTGAAAATGCTGAGGTAATGCCATGAAAAAGCAACTGATCGCGCTTTGCGCATTCGCGTTCACCATCGTCGGTGGTCCCGCCGCTGCCGCTGATTGGTCCACCGTCACCGGCGGCCTCGATTTCTCCGGTGAAATCACCGGCGTCATCGCGGTAGTGGGCGTCCTGGCCGGCTTCTACGTCGTCCGCAAGGGTGCCCGTCTCCTGCTGAGCATGATCAAGTAGGAGGTTAACCCGTGGCAGAGCTCTGGGACTGGACATTCTTCATGATGGGGGTCGCGCTGTGCGTCTACTTGTTCAAGGATGTCTGATCCTGGGGCTCTGCCTCCTTTCATCATTTACCCACGCCGGCTTTCCACCACTCCTCGACGGCGCCGTTGTCCACTGGTCCAAAACAGCCAGTAAAAACTGCACCTCCTCTGGTGGCTGTGATCCGTCACCGGGATCAAACATTGCCGAGCAGGCCGCCGATTACCTCCCGGGCTGCCAGGCCCAACACCCGGGCAAGCAATGCGTCATTCAGTCCTATAGTGATCCCAAAGAAGTGCGCTTTGTCAGCGGAGGCGTCACCTATTACGTCTGGCGAGGTGGTGCCCGTGTCGTTGCCCAGGAAACCTCCTGCGCTGCCTTAACCCACGAACCCGACCCCATCACCGGCAACGTCGGTTCCACCAACGAAGACGACTGTTCCTGCGCCACCGGTTGGGTCTCCAGTGGACAAGACCCTGGCGTTGCCCCGTTTGACTGCCAGATCCCCGACCAACAGCCCGAAGAATGCTACGAAAATGGCCAGATCTACGACGCCGAAAACGGCTACTGCGTCCTGGACTGCCCCAACGGCCAACTGAACGGCGTCTGCCTCCAGGACACTGGCGACAACGCCGATGAATGCAACGCCGATTCCCCCGACTACAAGGGCTACATCGGCAACGGGTCCACCAAAACCAACCTTTGCACGTCAAACATGGAGTGCGAAGGCGGTGCCTTCGGTGTGGTCAACGGCACCCCGGCCTGTATCCCCGACGAATACGGCCCACCCACCTGCGAAATTGAATCCGTCCTCGTCCTGGACGAATACGGCTACGTCTGCGGCAAACCCCAGGACGCCCCCGAACCCGGCCAGGAACCGGATGAATGGTGGAAAGACGAAGAACCCAACACCGACACCGACGGAGACGGCGAACCCGACGAATACAACCGGGAAAACGATCCTACCAGTGTCGACAAAGGCCTGGGCAAAATCGCCGACGGGCTTGGTGACACCAACGACAAAATCGACGGCACCAACCAGCGCCTGGATAAAGTGGGCAAGGGCATCGACGCCGTGAACAAGAACCTGAATGAAGGCCTGGGTACCGCCAACCAGACCCTCGGCCAGATCAACGAAAAGCTCGACGGTCCGGAGAGCGGTTACAGCACGGACGGTCTCGGGGATGCGCCCACCTTCCAGGAAAGCACCGAACGCCTGCAAACCAGCATCGCCAATAACCCGACCATCCAGTCGGTCACCACCATCCCGACCATCGCCAGCAACAACACCTGTCCGGTGTGGACCATCCCGTCAACGGACTACTGGTCCGCCATGACCATGGACACTCACTGCCAGATACTCAACGACCATCGCGGCCTGCTGTCCATGCTGTTTATCGCCGTCTGGACCATCGCCGCCGTCTTCGTCTTCCTGAGGGCTTAACCATGATCCAGAAACTGATTAACGCACTCATCGACATCGTGCTGTGGATTCCGCGCCAGCTCTTCGGCCTCCTGGTCGACGCGGTTGAACTGATGCTCACCTGGATACCTGAGATCAACATCGTCGACCTGCAAAACGTCTTCAACGGCCTGGGCGGCCAGCTGCTGTACTTCCTCACCGTCTTCGAATTCGACTACGGCATGACAGCCATGATGACCGCCCTGATTGCCCGCTTCATTCTCAGACGTATTCCGTTCATAGGGTAAGCCATGTCCATCGTCGGATACTCAGGCTTGCCAGGATCGGGAAAGAGTTACGGCGTGGTCGAAAACGTCGTCATCCCCGCCCTGGAAGCCGGAAGACACATCATCACCAACATTCCTCTGAAGCTCGGACGTCTTTCCGACGACTACCCCCAGGGCAAGGTCACGATCTTCGATAACAAAGAGGCCGAGAACGATCACACCTTCTTCGACCTGGAACGCCACCCCGCCGGCGTCATCTGGATCATCGATGAAGCCTGGCGATTCTGGAAAAGCGGCATGAAGGCCACCAACATCCCGCAATGCCAGAAAGAGTTCTTCACCGAACACCGGCACAACGTTGGCCCGGATGGCCGAACCAATGAAATTGTCCTGGTCACCCAGGATCTCGCCCAGCTTTGCGCCTTCGTCCGGGGCCTGGTCGAAGAAACCTATCGGGCGGTGAAATTGACTGCGATCGGCCAGAAGAACAAATACCGGGTGGATGTCTTCATGGGCGCCGCCACTGGCCAGAAGCCTGGCAAACCGATGCGCCAGCTCTACGGCAGCTACAAGCCGGAGATCTACCAGTACTACAAGAGCCATACCCGGAACAAAACCGACTTCGCCGCCGGCATGGAAGAGAAAGCCGATGACCGCGCTAACGTCCTGAAGCATCCGCTGATCAAATACGGCATTCCGCTCGCCGTCCTGATCATGGTCGCCGGCGTCTGGAAAGCGGTCGCCTACTTCAGCCCGGAAGAGCACACAGAAAGCCCATCACCCACAGCCGAACAAACAACACCAGGTAATAACCAGCAGCCCGTCACCGCCACCCAGAGTGCACAGATCGCCCAACAAACCAGAGCGGTCAAAGCCAGCCTGGAGGGCAGGGCACCGCACCAGGTCAAACACGAAATCGAACCCGGCTGGCTGCCCCTCTCCAATAAGTGGCGGATCGTCGGCGAGGTCAACAACGTTTACTGGATCTGGGGCGAAACCGGCACCCGGAAAATCCATTCCAGGAACTGCGCAAAATTCCTCAAGACCGGGGAACCGTTCTGCGTCATTCAAGGGAAGCTCGTCACCTACTACAGCTACCGGGAGCCGGAGAGGACAGAAGAGGACAAACAGTCCCGGTCCTCATACCTGCAAACAGCACTCCCCGAGAAGGAAGGCGACGGCGCGTGAGCGCGAGCGGAGCGACCGCCACGCGCCGCGCAGCGGCTTGGAGACGTCCCTGTAACACGTCTCATAGAAAACGACGGTAGTCGATTTTTAACCACTTAGAACCACAGTGAGCCACAGATGAAAATCAAAGACTTCGAACGACTGGATATAAACACCGGCGAAATCGGAAAAGGAGACCTGTTCATCGGTCCCGAAGGCCAGCAAGTGAACCTCAAAAACGTCAACGTCCTCTGGACCGGCACGGATACCGTAAGACAACTGTTCCAGGGACGCCTGAAACCCGAAATCCTCGCCGAGATTGCCACCGAATATGAATCCGGCTACGACGCGACGATCACCATCAGAAAGATTCCGTTCCGCCTCCAGTCCGGTAGGCGCGGTGGATTCAAGTACATCCTGCAGAACCGTGAATACGGCCTCACGATCCTGCTGCAGAACTTCTACGCCGAAGCCGACACTCTGGGCACACACGTCAAAATCGAAACCTCCCCCAGGTGGCTCTACGAGCGCTCTAGCCAGGAAATTCACGACGAGCTGGCAGAGTGGGGTATGTACTTCCTGAAGAACATCAAACCGGTTGGCATCGCCCTGCATCTAGCTGTGGACTTCCAGGGCTGGGAGCCACCACAGGACTTCGCTCAGCACTTCGTGACCCGGGCAAGAACCATCAGCGTCCACAACGGCATGAGCGACTTCCACTTTCAGGGCCTCGAAGGCTCCACCGTCAACGGCAGAGGCGAAACCTACACCTTCGGCAAGGCCAACAGCCTCCAGGTCTGCCTCTACGACAAATCCAAGGAGGTCGACGTCAGCGACAAGCGCGCCTTCATGGAATCCATCTGGGAATGCGCCAGCAACGAAGACTGCTTCCCGGACACCTGCTATGACCCGGATAAACCCGTCTGGCGCCTGGAAATCCGCTTCCATCACCGGATCGTCAATGAGATCTCTCAGGGCACACCCAACATGAAGCCCATCTACACCTACATGGACGCGGTTCCTCACCTGACCGGCCTCTGGCAGTACGCCCTCCAGAGCAACCGCTATGAGGTCAAACGGGAATGGGTACACCCCATCTGGACCAAGTTAAGAGACGACATCGGCTTTGGCTACAGCGCCCCCGACCTTCTCTACAAACGCGCAAAAAAGGAACCCGGTTGCGGCAACGAAAAGAACGTCTCCCTGGCCTTTGGCAATCTCTTGTCTATTTATGCACGCAACCGTTTTAACCCACGCCAGGCCTGGGACTGCCTCAAGAAATCCGGACTCTGGGAGGATCTGTGCGCCTACTATCGACGACGGGAGATCTATGAAAACGAACTGTTCCAGCTCGTTCAGGATGGACTGATAAAACGACGACTTCTCACGAAGGTGGCCGCATGATTAAAAAGCTACCGTCGGGACGATGGCAGGTCGATATCCAACCAGGTGGAAGAGGGCAGAAGCGCGTCCGGAAATCTTTCGATTCGAAGCCGGAAGCACTGAGATACGAACGTTGGGCGCTCAACAAGCACGAGGCCGGCGAGGACTGGAACCCCAAACAGGACAAGCGAACGCTCCAGGACCTGGTAAAGCTTTGGTATATCCACCACGGCCACGCACTCAAAGACGGCGAATCCAGGAAGAAAAAGCTGGAAGCAACGGTTGAACGCTTGGGAAATCCCAGGGCGACCAGGTTAACGTCTGGAGACTTCGCGGCATATCGCCTGGTTAGAGTCGATTCCGGCATTTCAGAGAACACCCTTAACCATGAGCAGGCTTACCTCACAGCAGTATTTAACGAGCTGATCCGGCAAGGCCACTGGAAAGGGAAGAACCCGCTGGAAAAACTACGCCGCCTGAAGATCGACGAGCCGGAGCTGGCTTTCTTGGACCAGGAACAAATCGCAACGCTCCTCGAGGAGTGCAAAGCCTCATCCAATCCATCCGTCTATCACGTTGCGCGTCTCGCTCTGGCTACTGGCGCTAGGTGGTCCGAAGCTGAGTCGGTTAAGTCCTCTGCATTTACCCCTTATCGGGTGACATACTCCGGAACGAAAAGTGGGAAAAGTCGCTCGGTTCCAATTATGAAGGATCTATACGAGGAGTTGATTGAAGAGTTGCCTTTCCAGTCCTGCTACAGCGCCTTCAGATCTGCTCTGGAGAGAGCTGATATCCAATTACCTAAGGGGCAACTTACACATATCTGTAGGCACACGTTTGCCAGCCACTTCGTCATGAACGGTGGTCACATTCTGACCTTACAGAAGGTTTTGGGTCATTCCGATCTGAAACTCACAATGAGGTACGCACATCTTGCGCCAGAATACTTGTACGAAGTTATTGAGATGGGGCCATTGAAGCGCCCACCTGGATGAGGTGAGCGCCTAACTCTTACGTTCGGTTTCGTTTCGGTCCCCGAACGTTAATCTACATCTTCGTTGATGATAAATCTGATCACTCTAATCGTCGCCTTAAAGACCACGACAATGATCGTTACCAGCTTTCGCCTTGGATCAAAGTGTCTCATAACTTTTCCTTTTGTTTGCCAAGGAAAATTATCAGCGACAACTTTACAGAGGATTAATACGCATTATTTGCGTTTTTTGATCTGATCCTCTATATTGTGTTCACGATCAAATGAAACACATGTTGCCAGCCAAACAATTTGCCTGGAGCTTGTGGGATTAATATAGAGCGCGATACTCCCCACCGAGTGTTGCGCTTTTTTTTGCCTAAAATTATCGCCTAAGAATGAATTATGACGCAGATGTTCGAATCTGTCAATACTATATGACAATAAAGTATAAAAACCTCATCTTTTTCCATTGCGAAACTTGAAGAAATATGAAAGGAAATTTTCTTGCAGTTTTTTCGGGGCGAGCAGATGGAACATAAAAATCATACGTTGACGTTGCGTTGACACATCCGTCACGTGCCTGATTTTAAGGTGAGGTAAGTTATTGAAAAATGGTGGGCCCAGCTGGACTCGAACCAGCGACCAAGGGATTATGAGTCCCCTGCTCTAACCAACTGAGCTATAGGCCCGTTCAGCGAATGCTGTTTTTGAAAGGTGTTTCCTGGGGGGAAACAAAGCGGGCGCCATTATACCGGCGAGGTTTGGCGCCCGCTACTGTATTGGGAAATTATCCCTGATTGCCCTGGTCGTCGATAAAGCCGCGCAGGTGATCGGAGCGTGATGGATGGCGTAGTTTGCGCAGGGCCTTGGCTTCGATCTGACGGATCCGCTCACGGGTAACGTCAAACTGTTTGCCGACTTCTTCCAGGGTGTGGTCGGTGTTCATCTCGATACCAAAGCGCATGCGCAGTACCTTGGACTCTCTCGCAGTGAGCCCGGCCAGTACCATCCGGGTCGACTCACGAAGGCCTTCGGCCGTGGCCGAATCCACCGGGGATAGGGCCTGGATATCTTCAATGAAGTCGCCCAGATGGCTGTCTTCGTCGTCGCCGATCGGGGTCTCCATGGAGATCGGCTCTTTGGCGATCTTCAGTACCTTGCGGATCTTGTCCTCGGGCATTTCCATGCGCTCGCCCAACTCTTCCGGCGTGGGTTCGCGGCCCATCTCCTGCAGCATCTGACGAGAGATCCGGTTGAGCTTGTTGATGGTCTCGATCATGTGCACCGGAATACGGATGGTGCGGGCCTGGTCCGCAATGGAGCGGGTAATGGCCTGACGAATCCACCAGGTGGCGTAGGTGGAGAACTTGTAGCCTCGACGGTACTCGAACTTGTCTACGGCCTTCATCAGGCCGATGTTGCCCTCCTGGATCAGGTCCAGGAACTGCAGGCCGCGGTTGGTGTACTTCTTGGCGATGGAAATAACCAGACGCAGGTTGGCTTCAACCATCTCTTTCTTGGCACGGCGGGCCTTGGCCTCGCCGATAGAGACGCGACGGTTGATTTCCTTGATGTCGGCAACGTCCAGATCTACTTCGGTCTGCACGTTCTGGATGCGCTTCTGCAGGCGAACAATCTCGTCAATACGCTCGGCCATCGGCGCTGCGTAAGGCTTCTTGCTCTTGGCGATTTTCTCCGCCCAGTCCAGGTTGGTCTCGTTGCCCGGGAACGACTTGATGAAGTCCTTGCGGGGCATTTTGCACTCGCGAACACAGATCTGCATGATCGCTCGCTCGTTCTCGCGAACCAGGTCGTTGGTGGAGCGAACCACGTTGACCAGCTCTTCAAACGCCTTGTTGGCAAGCTTGAACGGTGCGAATACCTGGCCAAGCTCGTTCAGAGCTTCCTGAGTTTTCTTGTCGGAACGGCCATGCTTGGCCAGCGCCTTGTTGGCAGCTTCGAGTTTTTCATTGAGCAGCTCGAAACGCAGACGGGTCTCTTCCGGATCCGGACCGTTGTCGGTTTCTTCTTCCGAGTCGTCGTTATCATCGTCCGACGAGGAGTCGGAATCGTCAGAGCTCTCTGCGGCAGTTTCTTCGCCCATGAACGGTTCGGCGTCATCCGGGTCCAGGAAGCCGGTTACGATGTCGCTGATGCGACCTTCGTTTTCCAGAATTCGGTCGTAGGCCTGAATGACAGTGCCCGCGGTACCCGGGAAATGGGCAACGGCGGCCATTACATCGCGAATGCCTTCCTCGATGCGCTTGGCGATGACGATTTCGCCCTCGCGGGTCAGCAGCTCGACGGTCCCCATTTCGCGCATGTACATGCGAACAGGATCCGTGGTACGGCCGGCGTCGGTTTCTACAGCGGCCAGAGCGGCGGCGGCTTCAGCGGCGGCGGCTTCGTCGGCGGTGGAGTCGCCCTCAGTCATCAGCAGGGTATCGGCGTCCGGTGTTTCTTCGCACACCTGGATACCCATGTCGTTGATCATGCGAATGATGTCTTCGACCTGATCCGGATCTGCGATGTCTTCCGGGAGGTGGTCGTTTACCTCGGCGTAAGTCAGGTAACCTTGTTCCTTGCCTCGTGCAATGAGGTCTTTCAAACGTGATTTTTGCGAATTGCCTGACATAGACACCCTGTAAACTCGCTTTTAGAAGGAAAAAAGTTAAACAGCCATTATAGCTGTCGCTTAGTTGCTCTGCCACCAAGGAGCCTAGGCTCAAAGGTTAGATGGTGATCAGTGCATCAAGTTTCAAGTGCTGCTAGTCCCCGGTGCCACCGCTCAGGGCTCTCAGCTCCTGTCGCTCCTCGGTAGTGAGGTTGGACAGATTTCTCAATAGTGTGGCAAGCCGCTGCTGGCGGGATGCCTCTTCGTTCGGACTCAGAAGCTCACGGGCGGCGGCCAGTGTGCTCTCCCGCGCCGGAATATGCTCGATCCCGTCAAACAGGTGGTAAAAGCGCTCACGAGCGCCCGTATCCAGTGCCAGCGTACGCACCAGGGTTTTCCGATCCCGGATGTCGTTTGCCAGAATCCACTCGGCAAAATTCCGGGCCTGATTGAATTGCCGGGAGCCGCGGGCCAGTTCGGTCACCTCGGTGGCCAGGTCCGGTGCTTCCAGCAGGGCAAGGCACAGAATGCTGTCCTTGCTTAGCTTCACATCAATCCGGTCTTCGGAAACCCGATCCCGTCGCTCCCCGTTCCAGCGTCCTTTCTGTCCCTGCTGGCGGTTCTGCCACTGGTTCCGGCCACCGCAAAGGCGGAGCATTTCGTGCCACATGGCATCCCGAAGGGTGCTTCGGGGCATCTTGTTGAGCAGAGGTTCAACCCTGGCTCGCAGTTCGCCCCGGTGCTCCGGCAGTTGCAGGTCCAATCCTTCGCTCTGCCGGTCGAACAGGTACCGTGACAGAGGCGTTGCCGCTTCGATGCGCTTCTGGAACGCCTCCGACCCCTCCTTGCGCACGAGGGTGTCCGGGTCCTCGCCCTGGGGCAGCATCAGGAACTGGAGATGAAGGCCATCGGCCATCAGTTCCAGTGCGTTCTCCATGGCCCGGTCCGCGGCCCGGAAGCCGGCCTGGTCGCCATCGAAACAGAACACGATGTGTCTTACCTGTTTCAACAGCGCTGTAAGACTGTCCTGGTTCGTTGCCGTGCCCAGCGTCGCCACCGCATAGTGAATGCCGTGCTGGGCAAGGGCGATCACATCCATGTAGCCTTCAACCACGAGCAGCTTGTCGAGCTGTCGGATTGCCTGCTTGGCCTCGAAGAGCCCGTAAATCTCGCGGCTCTTGTGAAACACATCCGACTCGGGGGAGTTGATGTATTTCGCCTTGTCGTCTCCGAGGGTGCGCCCGCCGAAGGCAACGGTTCTGCCACGGCTGTTGCGAATCGGGAACATCACCCGGTTGCGGAACAGATCCCTGGGTTTGCCGTACTTGTCGGAAACCGTGCCGGTTTCAATCAGCGGGCCTTGCAGGTCCTTGCTGGCAACATCAAACAGTGCCGTGCCGGTAGAAGGCGCGTAGCCTACCTGGTATTGCTCAATGATGGCGTTGTCCAGGCCCCGCTGCTGCAGATAGTCCCGGGCATAAGCGCCTTGCTGGCCCTTGAGTGCCGACTGATAGAAACGGCTGGCGAAGTCCAGTGCATCCGTCAGCGTTCGTGCCTGCTGGATTTCCTGCTTCGCGGCCCGGTCGTAGGGCACTTCGAGACCAACCCGTTTGGCCAGTTCTTCGACCGCCTCGGTAAAACCAAGGCCTTCAAACTCCCTGACAAAACTGATTGCATCGCCATGGGCACCGCACCCGAAACAATGATAAAAACCTTTGTCCGGCCGGACATTGAACGAGGGTGTTTTCTCGTCGTGGAACGGGCAGCAAGCTTTGTAGTTGGCGCCGGCCTTCTTGAGCGTAATGCGTGAACCGATCAGTTCCGCCAGATCGATACGATCGAGCAGGTTTTCAACAAATTGTTGAGGGATCAGTCCGCTCATGGGGGCTCCACATCAGGCCGTCATCGGAGTTGGCCAATAGCCAAAAATGCCGCCGAAGCCAGGCCTCGGCGGCATTTTTGAGTCGCTCTGTGCAGCCTGCGGCTGTACAGGCAATCAGTGCTTTGCAGTCAAGCGGCGTCAGATAAAACTTAGTACAGACGCTCGAACTTGCGCTGTTCCCGCTGAAGCTTCTTGAGATGACGCTTAACGGCAGCGGCTGCTTTGCGCTTACGAACAGCGGTCGGCTTCTCGTAGTGCTCACGACGACGTACTTCAGAAAGTACACCCGCTTTTTCGCAGGAACGCTTGAAGCGACGCAATGCTACGTCAAACGGTTCATTCTCTTTCACTTTAACAGCTGGCATTCGAAAATCACCTACCTGATAGATTCGGTTTCAATTTTGTCCGTCTGGCGTAGCCAGACCGGTTCTCGATCCCTGGTCAGATTGGCTAAAACTCGACCAGTGCATATTTTAGGGCGGCAATGATAGCGCCTGCCTTATGGCAAGGTCAATGTTTGTTCGATGAATCTGCCAGTGGGTTTCGGGTTTCTGCTAAAATGCGCGTCGTTTTCATTTCTGCCAACCAATGTGGCCTGAGATTATGCTGATTCTAGGTATTGAAACCTCTTGCGATGAAACCGGCGTAGCGCTGTATGACACCGAAGCGGGCCTGCTGGGGCACGCCCTGTTCAGCCAGATCGACATGCATGCCGATTACGGTGGCGTCGTGCCTGAGCTGGCGTCCCGGGATCACGTTCGCAAGCTCCTTCCCCTGTGTGATCAGGTGCTTTCAGATGCCGGAAAACGTCGGGCCGATATAGAGGGGATTGCCTACACTGCGGGCCCCGGATTGGTGGGCGCCCTGATGGTGGGTGGTTCCGTGGCCCATGCGCTGGGTTTTGCCCTGGGGATTCCTGTGTTGGGCGTGCACCACATGGAAGGGCACCTGCTGGCGCCCATGCTGGAAGACAATCCACCTGCCTTTCCGTTTGTGGCACTGCTTGTCTCGGGCGGTCATACCCAACTGGTAAGGGTTGATGGCATTGGCGAGTACGAGATGCTGGGTGAATCGGTGGACGATGCCGCCGGTGAGGCTTTTGACAAGACAGCAAAGATGCTCGGTCTGGACTATCCGGGTGGCCCCCGGGTGGCGGCGCTGGCGGAAAACGGTACCGAAGGTCGTTATCGGTTCCCGAGGCCAATGACCGACCGGCCCGGGCTGGATTTCAGTTTCAGCGGCCTGAAAACCTTCACTCTCAATACCGTCAATGCTGCCCGCGAGGCAGGTGGACTGGATGACCAGACCCGCGCCGATATCGCCCTGGCCTTCGAAGCCGCCGTGGTCGATACACTTACCATCAAGTGCCGTCGGGCTCTGGAGCAGACAGGCTGCAAGCGACTGGTCATTGCCGGGGGGGTCAGCGCCAATAAACGCCTGCGTGCGGGCCTGGAGAAGATGACGGGCAAGCTCAACGCCCATGTGTTCTACGCCCGCCCGGAATTCTGCACCGATAACGGTGCGATGATTGCCTACGCCGGGGCTCAGCGTATGAAGGCCGGCCAACAGGATGGTGAACGCATTGTGGCGGTGCCCCGATGGCCCATGAACACGCTGCCGCCGATTAACGAACCCCGCTCCACCGGATTGGTGGACTGATCGTTAAAGCCCGGCTTCCCGTCCCTGGGCCAGTCGGATCAGGTTGTTGCGGTGGCGAACGACGATAAGCAGCGCGAGCAGGCCGAACAGGGGCAGGGTTTCCGGTTCGAGGAGGGCGCTGATCAGCGGGCCGCTGACAATCGCCACCAGGGAAGCGAGGGCTGAAATGCGCCAGCGCCAGATCACCAGCATCCAGATAGCGGCCATCATCAGCGTTGTGACCGGTGCCAGAGCAAGGCCGGCCCCGAGAGCGGTTGCGACCCCTTTTCCTCCCTTGAATCGATAGAAGATCGGAATCATATGGCCGGTGACGGCACACAGGGCAACGACGGCCTGAACCATCACCGAAAGGCCAGCGGCATGGGCCAGCCATACGGGCAACCAGCCCTTGGCCGCATCCAGCGCAAGCGTCAGCAGGGCTGGCGGCCAACCGCCGGTGCGGTAGACGTTCGTTGCGCCGGGGTTGCCAGAGCCCTGGGCTCGCGGGTCTGGCAGCTTCCAGAGTTGGCAAACAGGCAGGGCAAACAGCACCGAGCCCGCCACATAAGCGGCGGCGCAAAGCAAAACCGTTAACACCGGGTCACTGGGAAGCATGCTGTGGGCTCGGAAGCAAAGACGTATATGACCAATATGTGCGAAAATGCCCGCCCTGAAAACGCGGGCCAGCCTGTTCACAGTATCCTCTGGTTGTGCGTTGTTCAATCACCAAAGAGTGGAAGACTCCGGGAGCACCCTTGGCAGACACCGTATTGATCGAAGGCCTGGTTGTGGAGACTGTGGTCGGAGTTTACGACTGGGAGCGGGAAGTCACCCAGAACCTGGTGATCGATCTGGAAATGGCCTGGGATAACAAAGTGCCCGGCACAACCGACGATGTCGCCGACGCCCTGGATTATGCGGCCGTCAGTGCCCGGGTCGAGTCCTGCCTGCAGGCGCTCAAGCCGAAACTGCTTGAGTACGGGGCGGAGGTGCTTGCCCAAACCTTGCGGGATGAATTCGGTATCGAGTGGTTGCGACTGGCGATACGTAAGCCGGGCGCCGTGCCCGCAGCACAGTCGGTGGGCGTGCGGATTGAGAGGGGAGTGCGGTAAATGGCAGCGGCCGTCCGGGTTTACATCAGCATTGGCAGCAACATGGATAGGGAACGCTATGTCACGGTCGCACTTGATGCCCTGTCTGCCTGGTTTGGCGAGTTGATCATCTCCCCGGTCTATGACAGCGAGGCTGTCGGATTTGACGGGTCCCCCTTTCTGAACCTGGTCGTAGGCGTGGATACGTCCCTGTCGGTTGCCGAGCTGTCACAGCGTTTCAAACAACTGGAAGCCGATAACGGCCGGCGTCGGGATGTGCCTAAATTCAGCGCACGAACCCTTGATCTGGATATTCTCACCTATGGCGACGCGGTCGGCCGGATAGAGGGTGTCGAGCTGCCTCGGGGGGAAATCCTGAAAAATGCCTTCGTGCTTCGGCCGCTGGCGGACATTGCACCGGAGGCAGTGCATCCGGTGTGCGGTAAATCCTATGGCCAGTTGTGGCGGGAATACAGCACCGGCCAGAAGCTCTGGCCGGTGGATTTCAGCTGGCAGGGGCGACAGATTTCAAACGCCGCCGGTTGAGCGAAACCGTTCAATGAGGTGATCAGTCGAGCTGTCGCTGGCCTGGTTGCCGCCTTTCTCGCCAAGCAAGCGAGGCAGAATACCCTTGCCCAACTGTTTCCCAAGCTCCACGCCCCACTGATCAAACGAATCTACATCCCAGATCACCCCCTGTACGAAGGTGCGATGCTCGTAGAGGGCAATGAGTGCGCCAATAGTCTCCGGCGTCACCTTTTCCATGGTCAGGGTATTGCTCGGTTTGTTGCCCGGGATGACCTTGTGGGGCGCAAGCTGTTCAATCTCGGCTTCGGTCCGACCTTCTGCGGACAGTTCCGCCCGTGCTTCTTCCAGTGATTTGCCGGCCATCATTGCGCGGGACTGGCTCAGGCAGTTGGCAAACAGATCGGCGTGATGGGTGGCCACCGGATTGTGGGTCTTCAGGGGGATAATGAAATCCGCCGGAATCAGACGAGTGCCTTGGTGGATCAACTGGTGATAGGCGTGCTGACCATTGGCGCCCACCCCGCCCCAGATGACCGGGCCGGATTGCCAGGCCAGGGCCTCGCCACCCTGGGTCACGCTCTTGCCGTTGCTTTCCATGTCCAGCTGTTGGAAGTGGTCCGGCAGGCTGCGCAGGTAGTGATCGTAAGGCAGGATCGCGTGGGTCTCGGCACCCCAGAAATTGTTGTACCAGACGCCCAGCATGGCCATAACCACAGGCAGGTTCTTTGCCAGCGGCGCTTCACGGAAGTGCTGGTCCATGGCATGGGCGCCGGCCAGCAGGGCCCGGAAGTTGGCCATGCCAACGCTGAAGGCAATAGGAAGCCCGATGGCCGACCAGAGCGAGTAACGGCCACCCACCCAATCCCACATCGGGAAGACGTTGTCCGGATCGATGCCGAAGTCCTGTGCCGCTGGTACGTTGGCGGTCACCGCCATGAAGTGCTGTGAGACCGCCTGCTCATCAGCGCAGCGATCAAGAAACCATTCCCGCGCCACCTTGCTGTTTGCCAGGGTTTCCTCGGTCCGGAACGATTTCGACTGGATCAGGAACAGGGTGGTTTCCGGATTGACCTGGCGCAGCGTCTCGCAGACTTCCGTGCCATCAATGTTGGCGACGTAATGGCAGCGAATACCGGCCCCGGCGTATGGCTGGAGGGCTTCGACTACCAGCTTGGGGCCCAGGTAGGAACCGCCGATCCCGATGCTTACCACATCGGTGAAAGGCTTGCCGGTGTATCCGGTGCGACGCTGGTCCAGAACATCGTTTACCAGGGTTTCCATGCGTTTGAGCGTGCTCTGCACCTCGGCGACTACATCTTCTCCGTCGACAGTAATGGCTTCGGTTCCCGGGTTGCGCAATGCAGTGTGCAGGGCAGGGCGATCCTCGGTGACGTTAACCCGCTCTCCCCGAAGCAATGCCTCCCGCCTGGCTTCCAGGTTGCAGCTGCTGGCCAGCGCCAGCAGTGCCTCCAGCGCCTCATCAGTAATCCGGTTCTTGGAGAAGTCCAGCGATAGCCCTGCGCCCTCAATAAAGTAGCGCTTTGCCCGCCCGGGGTCCTGGTCGAACAGGTCCTTCATGGGCAAGCCGTCCAGGCGTTCCCGTTGCACCTTCAATGTCCGCCATTCGGGTTTCGAGGTCAGTACTGGAGGGTGTGCGGGCATCAGAGGTTCCTTTTCTGTTCGCTTATCGGGTCAGAGACAGGTTGTCGATCAAACGGGTGGTGCCCAGGAAGGCCGCCGCCAGGATTGTAATGCCCTGATCCTCGGCTGTGGCCGGTTTGAGGGTCTGACTGTTGGCGATGTTGAAGTAGTCCGGCCTGAGACCGGCGTCTCCGAGACTTTGCACAGCTTCGCTCTCCAGCGCCTGGAAGTCGGTACGACCATCGTTGATCTTGGCCGCTGTCGCCTGCAGGGCCTGGAAAACCGCCGGCGCGATTTGCCGTTCCTGGGGTGTCAGGTAGCCATTACGTGAGCTTTTCGCCAGGCCGTCGTCCTCTCTCACCGTGGGCGCTCCGACCACATCCACGGGGATCATCAGGTCACGGACCAGTTTCCGGATCACGGCGAGCTGCTGGAAATCCTTCTCGCCAAATACCGCAAAGTCCGGTTGGACCATGTTGAACAGCATGGAGACCACCGTGGCCACGCCCTCGAAATGGCCCGGCCGACTGGCGCCGCAGTGGCCGTCGCTGACATCCGGCACAACGACCTGGGTCTGCTTTGCCAGGCCTTCCGGGTAGATTTCCTCGGCAGTGGGTGCGAACACCAGGGTGTTGCCGGCCGAGGCAAGCTTGTCCTGGTCTTCGGCCAGTGTTCTCGGGTAGGTATCGAGATCTTCGCCGGCGCCGAACTGCATCGGATTTACGAAGATGCTGGTGACCACCACATCCGCCATTTCGGCCGCCTTGCGAACCAGCGAAACATGGCCCTCGTGCAGGTTGCCCATGGTGGGCACCAGGCCGATGGTTTTGCCCTGCTGGCGGTAGCCGCGGAGGATGGTTCTCAATTCTTTCAGGGAATGTACGGTTCTCATGCCTTGAACGTATGCTCCTCAGCGGGGAATGTGCGCTCGCCTACGGCTTTCACGTAGGCCTGCAGGGCTTCCTGTATCGAATCTGTCTCGGCCAGGAAGTTCTTCACGAATCGCGGCTTGCGGCCGGTGGTAATGCCGAGCATGTCGTGCAAGACAAGAATCTGGCCGTCTGTGTCCGGCCCCGCCCCTATCCCGATAACCGGTGCTTTAACAGCCTGGGCGATGCGCGCCGCCAGAGGCGCAGGGACGCATTCCAGAAGGATGACATCGGCGCCGGCCGCTTCCAGTTCGCAGGCATGTTCGATCATCATTTCGGCTGCCTTTTCATCACGCCCCTGGACTTTGTAGCCGCCAAATTTATTGACGAACTGGGGAGTCAGGCCAAGGTGCGCGCACACGGGCACGGCTCGCTCGGTCAGAGCAGTAATGGTCTCTTTCATCCAGTCGGTACCCTCAAGTTTTACCATGTGGGCGCCCGCTCGCATCAGTTCCGCCGCATTTTCCAGGGCAGACTCGACGGTGCCGTAACTCATGAAGGGCATGTCGGCCATGATCAGGGACCCACGGTTACCTTTGGCCACGCAGTTGACGTGATACACCATCTGATCCATGGTCACCGGCAGGGTGCTGTCATGCCCCTGCAGTACCATGCCGAGGGAGTCGCCAATCAGGATTACGTGAACGCCCGCTTCGCTGACCACCTGGGAAAAGGTGGCGTCATAGGAGGTAAGGGCAGAGAAGGCTTCGCCCTTCTGCTTGAACTCACGCAGGGTATTGATGGTAACAGCCATAGAATCCTTGCCTTTTGGGTGGATGGGCCTGGGCGTGCCGGGGTATCGGCATTGAAGTGTTAAGGGTAATCCGCCGGTGGAAGCTTGCGCAAGCCGTTGTCGGGGCATTGGCGGCGCAGTTCGGCAATGGGGGTGCCGTCAGGCAGAGTCAGGTCGGCCTTCAGGTCCAGCAGGGGCTGGATTGCAAAGTCCCGGTTCCGTAGTTCTCGATGAGGTAAGGTAAGGCGCTCGTCGTCCAGTACCCGTTCGCCGTAGAGCAGTATGTCCAGGTCGAGCGTGCGGGGTCCCCAGTGCCGAAGCCTCTCCCGGCCATGCTGTTGTTCGACGTTCTGCAGTTCGTCAAGCAGTTGGTGTGGTGGCAGGGAGGTTCTAAGCCATACCGCGCCGTTGACGAAGTCAGGCTGGTCCTGGGGGCCGACCGGGCGGCTGGTATAAAACGGCGATTGGGCCACCAGAACCGTTTCCGGCAGGTTGGCCAAGGCGGAGACTGCCCGGGCCAGTTGGGCAGCAGGGTCTTTCAGATTGCTGCCAAGACCGATAAAGACTTCTGTCATCATTACTGGGCGGGGCGTTTGACCGGTTTGCGGCGGCGACGACGCTTTTTGGGTGCATCGGTGCTCAGCTCTGACAGCATCCGCTCTTGGCCCCGCTCCTCCTCCTGCTGGAACTCGGTCCACCATTGGCCAAGCCCGGGTTCAATCTCGCCAGACGCCTCGCGAACCAGCAGGAAATCGTAAGCCGCGCGGAAGCGGGGGTGTGACATCGTGGCAAAGGCGCGCTTGCCCTGTCGACGGGGCAGGCGCATCTGGAGTTCCCAGATTTCCTTCATCGGCCCGGAGAAGCGCTTGGGAATCGAAGTGGCCTGCACCTGGCGGCCAATCACCTTTCCGATGGCGCCGTGCAGCGCTGGCTGGACCGGGTCACCGTTATCCTGCCTGCGATGCCACTCCGCCTGGAGTGCCGGCCAGAGCATGGCGGCAAACAGGAAGTAAGGCGTGACCGACTTGCCCTGGGCAATACGGGCGTCTGTGTTTCTGAGAGCCTGCCGTATCAGTTCATCCGGTTCTCCGTTCTCGATAGCCCGGGCGGTCTCCGGAAACAGTGGCTCAAGAAGGTCATAACGGTTGAGCAGATCGTAGGTGGCCTCACCATGGCCGGCTGAAAACAGTTTGAGCACTTCTTCAAACAACCGGGCTGGAGGGATATGGGTCAACAGTGGCGCCAGCTCCCCAATGGGGGCTTCAGTCTCTGGCTCAATGTCGAAGTCGAGCTTGGCCGCAAAGCGGATAGCGCGAAGCATCCGTACCGGGTCTTCCCGATAGCGGGTCTCCGGGTCGCCAATGAGGCGCAGCTGGCGGTTGCGAAGATCCTCGATGCCATTGGCAAAATCGATCACGGTAAAGTCGCGGATGCAGTAGTACAGCGCATTGACGGTGAAGTCGCGACGCAGTGCATCCTCTTCCTGGTTACCGTAGACATTGTCTCGCAGCAGCAGGCCGTGTTCACTGGTCCTGTGATCGTCATCATCGGTGTCGGTATCGGCTTCCGCGGCGTTGCCCCGGAATGTAGTCACCTCAATCACTTCGCGGCCAAACACGACATGGACAATCCGGAACCGCCGTCCGATCAACCGGGAATTGCGGAACAGGTCGTGAACTTCTTCCGGTGTGGCGTTGGTTGCAATGTCAAAATCCTTGGGCTTTCCGCCCAGCAGGATATCTCTGACACCGCCGCCCACCAGGTAGGCCTCATAGCCTGACTTGTTCAGGCGATGCAGAACTTTCTTGGCAGGTTCGCTGATTACCGAGCGGGAGACGTTGTGCTGGTCCCTGGGAATTTCCCGTCGCTGGTAGGTGCGGGCTTTCTTTTTTCCGTTGCCGGGCATCAAGGAACGGAGTTTTTCGACAAGTCGTTTAGGCATTGAAATCCGTGGTTGCGATGAGCAAAAACCGAGAGTTTAACGGTTTGAGCAGGATTTGCACACGTTTGCCTTGGATTACAGTTCCGGAGCCCAGATAATCAAAAGGCGGATCCGTTCTCACGAATCCGCCCTCAAAGCGTTGACGATCTGCATTGTTTTTGTTTTTACCGGGATTTTTCTTGGTTTTTGTACCCCACTGCATATCCCCATTGAGGGGCATCTCAGCAGTGCAAACGGAAAGCTTTGAATACACAGAGCGGTCAGAGACATCGAGCGGGTCTGGGGTAGCTGCAGCGTCACCTCTGAGGCGATTCTTCTCTACATCTACAACTCGCACGTGCCGTGGGACCACTAAAAAGCAAAGTACCCAAAACACTCAGTTCGCTTACGTTCTGTTGTTGTTTTTGTTACTGAACGCTTCCCGCAGCTTTTTGTTCTTGTTGTTGGCGCTGCTTTGTCACTCTTGTTTTTGTTGTTGTGCGCCAAATAGGTTGCAGTCCGTGTGCCAGTTTTTTAATTTCCTTGGTTAACAGAGTCTTACGATTTTGTAGGTAATAAGTGTTACCCCGTATTCAACCTAAGTGTTACTGAGATCACGTTACTTTGGTGAGGAGTGTTACCGACAGGAACATGGGGTAACAACTGAGCCCGGGTTCACACTATGCCAGGCTCAGTTGCCCGAGGATTTTTTTCGAGGGATGCCGAGACGCTGGCGACGTTCCCAGAGTGATTTTCGGCTGATGCCCAGTTTCTGGGCCAGTTCCGTCTCGCTCATGCGGTCCTGGTTCTCGAGAACGAAATGCTGGAAGTAATCTTCGAGGGAGAGATCGTTGGACGCATCCACTTCGCGGGTGCGTGTCTGCTCGTTATTGCCATCCACGAGGGTCTCAGGGATGTGTTCGTCGCTGCCTTCGCTGTCCAGATCCAGCAGTGAGGGCGTGATCACGTCTCCGTCACACAGGATGGTGGCGCGCTCAATGGCGTTTTCCAGCTCCCGTACGTTTCCTGGCCAGCGGTGTCGTTCCAGGACGCGCATGGCCTCGGGGCTGAAGTTGAGATCGGGTTTGCCCATTCTCTCGCCCTGACGCGTCAGGAAGCGGCGAGCCAGGCCCAGAATATCGCTCTGGCGCTCGCGCAGGGGCGGGATGCGGATCTGCATGACGTTTAACCGGTAGTACAGGTCTTCACGGAATTCCCCGGTGCGCGTCATCGCCTTGAGGTTACGATGGGTGGCGGCAATCATCCGTACGTTGACGATGCGGCTCTGGGTGGAGCCCACTTTCCGAATCTCGCTCTCCTGCAGAACCCGCAGCAGGCGTGCCTGGGCTTCGGCCGGCAGTTCGCCGATTTCGTCCAGGAACAGGCTGCCACCATCCGCGGCCTCGATCAGGCCGGTCCTTGCCGACACAGCACCGGTGAAGGCGCCCTTTTCATGGCCGAACAGTTCCGATTCAATCAGGCTTTCCGGGATGGCCGCGCAGTTCACCGAGATCAGCGGTTTGGCGGCGCGCGGGCTGAGTAGGTGCAGGGCGCGGGCCGCCAGCTCCTTCCCGGTACCGGATTCGCCCTGAATCAGGACGGTGGTTTCTGTCGGCGCTACTTTTCGGATCAGAGTGAACACCCGCTGCATCGGTTCACACTGGCCGAACATGATGTTGGCCGGATCGCTGCTTTCCGGCGTTTCCATGGCTGGCGCCGAATCATCGCCCGAATCCCGGCCAGAGGGCTTTCGGGCCAGAATGTTTTCGACCGCGGCCAGCATTTCATCGTGGTCAAACGGTTTGGCGATGTATTCAACGGCGCCCATTTTCATGGAATCCACCGCTGACCGCAGGCTGGCGTAACTGGTCATGATCAGAACCGGTGTATTGGGTGCGCGGTTGATCAGCTCGGTACCCGCCGCTCCAGGCAGGCGCAGATCGGAAATGATCAGGTCAAACTGATCCGGTTCGTGGTTCTGTTCGGCTTCCTCAACGGAGGCGGCGTCGGCGACTTCATAGCCGGCGTGCAGTAACAGTTTGCGCACTGCCGAGCGAATAATGTCTTCGTCTTCCACGATCAGAATGCGAGGCATAAGAGTCTCAAGACCTTTGGTTCTGGCTGATGGCAATGTTGCCGGTTTCCGGTTCGTAGGCTGGCAATCTCAGCCTCACGCAGGTTCCCCGGCCGGTGTCGGCGTTTGCCGGGCTGTCCACCTGGATGTTGCCATAGTGCTCTTCAATAATGCTGTACACCAGCGAGAGACCAAGACCGGTTCCCTTGTTGGGCGCCTTGGTGGTGTAAAACGGCTCGAAGATGTGATCGAGTTGATCCCCGGGAATGCCGGAGCCTTCATCAACCACCTCAATGATAGCGGAGTAGCCATCGCCCTTTCCACTGACTCGGATGTTGCCGCCTTCCGGTGACGCATCGCGGGCGTTGGCCAGCAGGTTGACGAATACCTGGACCAGACGCTGCTCATCTCCCAGTACCTGCAAAGAGGGCGGGCAGTCGTTGACATAGTGAATGCCCAGTCCCTTGTCGCTGAGAGAAAGCAGGTTGATCGATTCCTCGACGCAGCGGTGTATCGTTACCGGTTCGTACCGGTTGGCCTGGGCATGATTGCCGGTGCGGGCAAAGTTCATCAGCGATTGCAGGATGGTCGAGATGCGCCGGGTCTGCTGCTGGATCTGGTCAGCTGTGTCGAGAATGTCCGGGTTGTCGGTTTCCAGTTTCAGGTTCTGGGCCAGTGAGGAGATGCCGGTTACCGGGTTCCCGATCTCGTGGGCGACACCAGCCGCGAGCCTGCCCACCGACGCCAGCCGTTCGCTGTGCATCAGTTCGTCCTCAAGCAGCCGGGTCTCGGTCTGGTCTTCCACCAGGATGATACTGCCGCCCTCGGTGTGGTCCGGTCCGCTCAGGGCGGCTTTGTGAAGGTTCAGCCAGTGGGGTTTGCCACGCAGATCCAGCCGGTGTTTGTAGCGATGCAGATCTGGCCCCCGGTTGAAGTCATCAAGCAACAGGTGCCAATGTTCGGGCAGGGCCAGCAACCGGGCGCCCACCACATCATCGGCGGTAATGCCGGTAAGCGCCTCCATGGCATGGTTCCACATCAGGATCTCACCGTCCTCGCCCACGGAGCAGGCGGGAATGGGCAGGTTCTGCAGCGTCTGGCGGTAATGCCGGCGAAGATTGTCCAGCTCACCAGCAAGGCCGGTCAGCCGGTTCTGATAGTCGCCGAGGGCGCGCTCCACATAGCGAATATCCTGGGCTGTGCCACCTTGGGCCATGGGCTTGAAGCCGAGATGGCGTTTGACCATATCCCTGGCGACAGAGGGGCCAAGCAGGCCGGACAGGTTGATTTCCACCTGGTCCCGCAGCCGTCTGAGCTGATACGGCCGGTACTCCACATTGGGCAGCTTCAACTGGCCCAGGGCCCGCTCCACTTCCCGCCGGGCTACACCATAGCCCAGAGGCTCCGCCAACTGCCGAACAAAGTCACTTGAGGAGGTGGCCAGCAGTTCACGGCGCTGTGGACGGGACAGGGCGCCCAGTGAGCAGGCCTGGGCTGCGCTGTTCTCTTCACTGGTACTGGTGCTGAGGATGGAAATAAGCGCGAACACGGTAATGTTGGCGGTCAGGCTGACGAACGTGAAGATGTGCCAGTTGCTGTAATCCGGTATCAGTGGCGCATCCAGCCAGGCCAACAGATTGGCCGTGTGCGAGAACGGCAGCACGAGCGTCACCACCCAGATGGCCAGCCCGACAATCAGGCCGGCGATCAGGCCGCGGCGATTGCCCTCGGGCCAGTAAATCACGCCCAGGGCGCCGGGCAGCAGTTGCAAAGTGCCGGAGAGGGAAATTGCGCCCAGAATGGACAGGTCGAGGTTTTTGCCGACAACTTCATGAAACAGCAGCGCCAGGAAAATGATCACGGCGATGAGCAGGCGCTTGATCCACTGCAGCCACCGATAGATATCGCCCTGGTCTTTCGGGGTTTTCAGGGGCAACACCACGTGGTTCAGGGCCATGCCGGCCAGTGCCAGGGTGCTGACGATCATCAGGCCGCTGGCCGCCGACAGGCCGGCAATGTACATCAGCAGTGTAAGTGCCGGGCTTTCCATAGCCTGGGCTGCCCCGATGGCAAAGAATCCGGGCCCTGTGGTCACCGCCAGCTCCTGGCCGCCCCAGAGAATCAGGGGCACTGGCAGGCCGAGCAGCAACAGGTAGAGTGGCAGGCCCCAGCTGGCTTTTGCCAGGGCCTTGGGCGAGGGGTTTTCGCTGAAGGTCATGTGGTACATGTGTGGCAGTACCAGAGCAGCGGCAAAGGACATCAGCATCAGTGCCCGCCAACTGCCGTCGTCAATGCTCAGGGTCATGGTTGTGGCTGGTGACGTCCGGTTGTCCAGCCAGCTTTCCAGTCCGCTCATGCCGTCAAAGACCCCGAAGAGAATGACGCCCCCGAGCACCAGCAATGCCACAAGTTTAACCAGCGAATCAAAAGCAATGGCCAGCACCAGCCCCTGATGGTTTTCCGAGTTCTGGTCGCGCCTTGCCCCGAATAGCATGGCGAAAAGCACCACGATCAAGCTGAACATCACGCTGATTACCGCAGGCGATGTGTCCGGCGCAAGAATGCTGGCAGAGGTGGCGACGGCCTGTATCTGCATGCTTAGCAAGGCCAGAATTGCCCCGCCGGAGCAGAGGGTGACCAGGGTGCCAGCCCACTGGCTTCGGTAGCGGTAGGCAAACAGATCGGCTAGGGACGTGAGCTGATAGGCGCGTCCGATCCTCATGACCGGGTTCAGAAGCACGGGTGCCAGCAGGAAAGCGCCGCTGATGCCGAGATAGTAAGCCAGAAAGCCGTAGCCGGATTCGGCGGCCATACCAACCGCGCCGTAGACCGCCCATATGCCGGCATAGACGCCCAGGCTGAGCACATAAACCAGGGGGTGGCGAACCAAGCGCCGGGGGACCATGCCTTTTTCGGTGAACCAGGCGATGCCGAACAGCAGAATCAGATACAGGAGGCTGGCGAGCAGCAGGCCGGAGGGACTAAAACTCATTGGGGTCCCGCCGCCATTCAAGCCAGAAACCGATGGCAATCAGCCCGGCCCAGATAATGTAGGGGCTGTACCAGACGTTTCCCGGCGAAGTCCACCAGTCAAGGATGTTGGGCGAAAAGATATAGATGGCCAGTACCAACAGGAAGACCAGACGGTAGATATACATCAGGCATGCTATCCGCGCTGAGGTGTGAGAAGGGCTTTATACCATGTCACTCACCGGGATGTCAGGTGGATAGCGCCCCGTTGCCAGTTCTTCCGTCCCCATTCCAGCAGCGATTCCAGCGAGCCGGTTGCCAGGTGCGTGGGCGGATTCTGGCCAAGGGCAACAAGCGCCCTGAACAGGTTGCTGACAGGCTTCTCGTCATTGAGAGCCGGCGCATGGGTCTGCTTGCTGAGTTTCTGGCCCTGCTCATTGAGGATCACCGGGATGTGTAGCCAGCGAGGCGGGCAGGAGCCAAGGGCCCGGTAAATCTGCTGCTGTTGCGCCGTCATGTCCAGCAGATCCGAGCCGCGCACCACATCCGTGATGCCCTGGTTAATGTCATCGACAACCACGGCGAGCTGGTAGGCGTAGAACCCCTCCTTACGGAGGATCACCGGGTCATCGAGCTCAGCCTTCACGGTCTGGTGTTGTGGCCCCAGCAGCTGGTCCTGCCAGTGGCTGTCTTCGTCTTCGAGGGCAAAGCGAATGGCGTACGGCCGGTCATCGTCTATGGTTTTGCGGCTACGACAGTGGTGGGGGTGGCGACCGTCGTTGGCGTGCAACTCCTTACGTGAGCATTGGCAACGATAGGCATAGCCGTTGCCGAGCAATCGCTCAATAGCGTCCTGATAGGCATCGTGACGTCTGGACTGGAAGCGCACTGGCTCGTCGGGAAGCAGACCGTGGGCGTCCAGGCTGGCGAGGATCTGGCCGGTGGCTTCCGGCGGTTCTCTCAGAGGGTCCAGATCTTCAACGCGGATAAACCACTGACCGCCCTGACTTCGGGCTTCCAGAAAGCTGGCAAGTGCGGTAACCAGGGAGCCGAAATGCAGCGGGCCAGTCGGAGAGGGCGCAAACCGGCCCCGGTACTGAGGGTTATTCATGGCGGTCAGCCAGCCAGCGGGGCTGGAAAAGCCCCAGCCGGCAGCGGTTGAGTGGTAGGCTCAGATGCCGGTCTGGCGTTCGCGAATCTCGGCCAGAGTTTTGCAATCGATGCACAGGGTGGCGGTCGGGCGTGCTTCCAGGCGTCGGATGCCGATTTCCACGCCACACTGATCGCAGAAGCCGTAATCGTCCTTGTCGATGCGGTCGATGGTCTGGTCAATCTTCTTGATCAGCTTCCGCTCCCGGTCGCGGGTACGCAGTTCCAGGCTGAACTCTTCTTCCTGGGTTGCGCGATCGCTGGGATCCGCGTAATTTGCGGCGTCTTCCTGCATATGGTGCATGGTGCGGTCGACTTCTTCCATCAGCTCCTGCTTCCATTGCAGCAGCAGATCTTTGAAGTGCTGGAGCATTTCCGCACTCATGTACTCTTCACCCTTCTTCATTTCATAGGGGGTGAAGTTGGTAAAACGTTCGCGTGGTTGTTCTGCAGTAGTTGCCATTGAACCCGGCCTCTTGTTTGTACTTCACAAGAACGGTTTGCTTCCCTCCGCGTGAGCCCCCGTGGCTGCGCGGTTATACCCTGGATGAAGCATTCGTCCTGAAACGGGAATTTGCGGAAAATAGCAGATTAGTCACGGGGGTGCCAGCCTTGTGACATCGACTTTTGTACGGAGATCACATGAAGTTTCCAGAACCGTTGGTTGAAGGCCGGCTTATCCGCCGCTACAAACGCTTCCTGGCAGACGTGCGGCTGCCGGATGGCTCGGAGGTGACCGCCCACTGCCCGAACACCGGCTCCATGCTGGGCTGTCAGCCAGAGGATGCTCGGGTTTGGCTCAGCCGGAGTGATAATCCCAAGCGCAAACTCCAGTACACCTGGGAGCTGGTGGAAACGTCGCCCGGGCAACTGGCCTGTGTGAATACCGCCCGGCCCAACAGCCAGGCCCGGGAGGCCGTGGAAGCCGGCACCGTCTTGGAGCTGGCCGGTTATCCCGAGTGCCGCGCCGAAGTGAAATACGGTTCGGAGAAAAGCCGGATTGACCTGCTGCTGTCTGGTCATGACACCGCGGCCGATGCCTGGGTGGAGGTCAAGAATGTCACGCTGGCGGAAGATGGTCAGGGTTTTTTCCCGGATGCGGTGACCGAGCGCGGCCAGAAGCACCTGCGAGAGCTGATGGCCCAGGTTCAGCAGGGAGATCGTGCGGTGCTGCTTTTCGTGGTCAATCACACCGGCATTCAAACCGTTCGCCCGGCGGACCATATCGATCGCAGATACGGTGAGTTGCTGCGGGAGGCCTGCGATGCGGGTGTGGAAGTGATTGCCTATCGCGCCGACTTGAGCGAGAGCGATGGCACGCCAACCGGTGTGTTGACCCTGACCGAATCGGTACCCGTTATTCTGGAAGTCTGATTTCGATCTGGCCGTCCCGCTCCCGCAGGTCCAGCTGGGTGAGGGCATCGCCCTGGCAGGGCCCGGCAATGCATTCGCCGTCTGCGGGCTTGAACAGGGCACCGTGGGTGAAACACTGGATAAACAGGTTGTCGGAATCCATGAACCGGCCGGGCATCCAGTTCAGTTCAACGCCCAGATGCGGGCAGATGTTCAGGTAGGCGCGGGGCGTGCCACCGTCCAGAAACAGGAACCCGGTCAGCGGCATGCCTGCCGGCTCCCGTGCCTTCTCCCGAAGCCGGAACTCGACGAACTGGCCAAGTGTCAACTCGGAGGCCGGACAGACGGGCTGCCAGATATGCGGGACGCTACTCATTTCGGCAAGATCGTGTATCGCATGCGGGTCCCGTGATTCAGGGACATGACGATCTCATCGGCGTCCAGGCGATGCGGAAAATAGCAGCCGGAAATCTTGGCGCTGGCAATGCTGGAGCCTTCCATTCGGGATTTCGAGAAGTCCACGCCCCGAAGGTCGGCGCCCCGGAAGTAGGCGTGGCGGAAATCCAGCCCCTTGGCATCCATTCCTCTCAGGTCCAGACCCCGGAAATCGCCATGAGCGAAACTGGGGAGCTCTGCGAGCTTTGCCTTTTCAGCATTGAACGCCTGCATGTCCTCGCTACGAAGAATATCGTAGAGCGGGTGGCTGATCTGATGTACTTCGTGTTCGCTTTTATCGTCCATATCGAACCTCGCGCTCGCCAGTTGTTGTTCTTAGTCGGCCTTGCCGCCGGGGATGCCCAGATGTTGGCGGATCCGGTCGGCCACCGCCTCTGCCACATGTTCCTGATCAGTGTGCAGGTGGATGGTGTGGCTCTTCTCTTCCGCGGTTAACGGTTCAAACCAGGTTTGCTGGGCGTCCAGCAATTCCTCGGTTGCCTCGGAGGCATCGCCCTTGCGATTGCGGATCCATTCCCGGCGCAGGTCTTCCGGCGCCTCGCAATGGATCAGGGCAAAGGGTACACCCTGATCCTCGGCTATCGATGCCAGCAGAGACCGCTCTTTCTGTTTAAGGCTGGCGGCGTCTACAATCACCGGGAAACCGGCTGCCAGAACGTGACTGGCAAGCTCGGCCAGCCGCTGATAGGTTTTCTCTGTCGCTTCCTCGGTGTACAGATTGCCACCGGTCGGTGAGCGGGAGCTCTCCAGGGGTGCCAGTCCGTGCAAGCGCTTGCGCTCGACATCGGAGCGCAGGCGTATCAGCCCCAGTTCATTGGCCATGGCGGCGCTGATGCAGGTTTTGCCGCTGGCGGACAGCCCGGTGGTTGCCAGCAGATAGTGATTCGGAATCGTACTGTAATCCTCAGCCAACTGGGCGTAGTCTCGATAGCGCTGCATCAGGTCGGCTTTTTCAGCATCGGTGAGCCCCGGGTTCCCCATGGTAAACAGGGCGATTTTGGCGCGCACCATAGCCCGGTATGCCTTGTAGAGCGGCAGCAACGGCAAGGCCTCGAAGTCGTCGCGGTATTCCAGGTACGTATTGAGCACCTGGTTGGCCAGGGCGCTTTCTCCGCGGGACTCCAGATCCATCAGCAGAAAGGCGAGATCGTTGATGACATCGATCCAGCGGAACGGTTCGTTGAATTCGATGCAGTCGAACACGGTGACCTCGCCCTCGAAGCGGGTAATATTCGCCAGATGCAGATCGCCGTGGCATTCCCGGACCATGCCGCTGGCGCGGCGGTGGGCGATCAGCTCCCTGTGCCGCTCGAAGGTGGATTCGGTCCAGGCCTGGAGGTTGTCCAGCTGCATGAGCAGGTCCGAATCGTCAATCAGCGGACGGATCTGGTCAAAATTCTCCTGCATGGCGGCAAACACCGCCTCCGGCGTTCCAAGCGGTTTCTCATCGGGTACAGGCGGCAGCTGTTCATGGAATGCAGCGACCTGGCGTGCCAGGTCCGTGAGTGGTTCGGGAGTCAGCTTTCCCTGTTCCTGCAGTCGATCGAAAAGCTGGTCCTGGCCGAACTGACGCATCTTGATGGCGTATTCGAAGGCTTCGCCCTCCCCACCGAGGATGGGGTTGTCGGGCGTGCCGGTGATTGGCACCACCTCCAGATACAATTTTTCGGCCAGTCGTCGATTGAGCCTGAGCTCCTCCTCGCAGAAATGCTTTCGGCGATTGAGGGTGGAGAAGTTCAGGAAGCCGAAATCCATGGGCTTCTTGATCTTGTAGGCGTAGTCACCGGTCAGGATCACCTGTGAGATGTGAGTTTCGATAACCTGAAAGCCTTCGACAGGATGGTCGTACAGGTCTGGATTCTGCATGGCCAGAATCAGATTGCCTGGGGATGTCTCACTCACCGTGCTCTCCTCGCGTTCCCTGAACCCATTGATTTTTCTTGCCCTATCATAACGGGCAGATTACAGAAATAACACACGGATGGCCTGCCTTCCTCACCGCTCCTTTCGTTATAATCGCGGCATGAAAAAATCCAAAGCATCCTCTAGCCCCAGACGAAAGCCTTCCCGACGTTCCTCCAACAACGGTCGCCGGCCTTGGTTCTGGCGTTTCATGTTCCGGTTATGTGCCATCGGTCTCGTTTTGCTGGCTGGCTGGATGGTTTACCTGGATGCCGTGGTGACCTCCCGTTTCGAAGGCCGGCGTTTTGAGGTTCCGTCCCGGGTTTACGCTCGCCCGCTGGAGCTTTTCGATGGTGCCAGCGTCAGTGCCAGTGCCCTCGAACGCGAACTTGGCCTCTCCGGTTTCCGCAAGGGTGACGGCAGGAAATCCGGCAGTTACCAGCGCACGGGCAATCGCTTTGTTATCAGTACCCGGGGCTTTTCGTTCCCGGACGGCGATGAGCCCCGGCGCCGGATATCCTTGGCGATCTCGGGCGATCGGGTTCAGGGCTTTTCGGTGATTGAAGGCGATAATGCCCCGATTGTGCGGCTCGAGCCGGCTCAGATTGGCGGTATCTACCCGGCGCACAAGGAGGACCGGGTGCTGGTCCAGCTGGACGAAGTGCCGGCCCTGTTACCCACCACTCTGATGGCGGTGGAGGATCGTAATTTCTATGACCATTTCGGCATTGCGCCCCTCTCAATCGGTCGGGCCATGCTTGCCAACATCCAGGCTGGGCGCATCGTTCAGGGTGGCAGCACACTGACCCAGCAACTGGTGAAAAACTTCTTCCTGACTCGCGAGCAGACGCTGGTGAGAAAGGCCAACGAGGCCCTGATGTCGGTGCTCCTGGAGTTGCACTATGAGAAAGACGACATCCTGGAAACCTATCTGAACGAGGTCTACCTGGGACAAGCCGGCACGCGCAGCATTCATGGTTTCGGCCTGGCGAGCCAGTTCTATTTTGGCGAATCCCTCAAGGATCTGGATGTGCACCAGATTGCTTTGTTGGTGGGCATGGTAAAGGGCCCCAGCTATTACAATCCGCGCCGTCACCCGGAGCGTGCAACAGAGCGGCGGAATCTGGTGATTTCTGAAATGGAACAGGCTGGTCTGATTGAGCCTGGCCGCGCCTCCAGGGCCCGTGGATTGCCGCTGGGCGTTAGTGAGCGCCCGTCGTATTCCGAGAATCGCTACCCCGCCTATATCGATCTGGTCCGCCGACACCTTGCTCGAGATTACAAGGAGGAGGACCTCCGAAGCGAAGGTCTTCGGATCTTCACCACGTTGAACCCCGCTATCCAGTACGCGGCGGAGTATGCGGTGACCGACACCCTCCCGGGGCTGGGCGGCGGGCAGAATGCCGAGGCGCTGGAAGCCACCCTTGTTGTAACCGCGAAGGATTCCGGGGAAGTGCTGGCGCTTGTTGGCGGCCGGGATCCGCAATTTGCCGGATTCAATCGGGCACTGGATGCCAACCGCCCCATCGGGTCGCTGATCAAGCCGTTTATCTATCTGTCGGCGTTGCAGGAGCCAGAGAGGTATACCCTGACCACGCCGGTGCTGGATAAGAGCTTCACGCTGGAATTTGATGATGGCAAACGCTGGCAGCCCAAGAACTACGATGGTGAGGAGCGGGGCGAAGTGCCCTTGCACAAGGCTCTGTCACGCTCCTATAACTTGCCGGCCGTTCGCGTCGGGCTGGATATCGGGGTGGATCGGGTGCGGGAGACTCTGACGGCGTTTGGAGTTGATACCCCGATTTCCCGTTATCCGTCGATGCTTCTGGGCTCGGTTTCCATGACCCCGGTGACCGTGGCACAGATCTATCAGGGGCTAGCGACATCCGGCTTCAATACTCCGCTGCGCACGATCCGTGAAGTGACCGATGCTGGCGGTGAAGCCTTATCCCGTTACAGTCTTGAAGTTGAGCAGGTTGCCGATCCTACCGCCGTGCACCTGGTCCAATACGCCATGCAGGAAACCATGCAGGAAGGGACAGGGCGCTCTGCTTACTACACGCTACCTCAAGAGCTGACTCTTGCAGGCAAGACCGGAACCACCGACGATGGCCGGGATTCCTGGTTTGCCGGATTCAGTGGCGACCTGCTTGCGGTGGCCTGGGTCGGGCGCGATGATAACGGGCCGACATCATTGACCGGGGCCAGTGGCGCTCTGCCGGTGTGGTCGAAGTTTATGGCACAGGTTCCCCAGCACGGCTTTTCTCCCGTGGTGCCCGATGGGGTGAATTATCACTGGGTGAACTCCCAGCGACAGGCACTGACGGACGAATACTGCGACAATGCCCGTCTGTTGCCTTACATTGCTGGCAGCGAACCTACGCAGACAATTTCGTGCTCCGGAAATCTGGAACGTCGTATCCGGGGCTGGTTTGAAGGACTGTTTCAATGATTGACCGTATTTCGTTCAGGGCTACCCTGATTACCGCGCTGCTGTCATTAGCCGGCTGTGCTTCAGGGCCGGGAGGGGGAATCTACGTGCCGGTCGGTGGTGAGCCGGCCAAGGCACCCGAGCCACCCAGAACCAGCACTGACACCGAAGAAAGCGAGGCTCCGGTCTGGCGCAAGAGCGAACAGCCGGAAGCGACGCCAGAAACCCGGGAACCGTCCAGCTCTCCCAGTTATCGTGAAACCGGGGATGGTCTCTCGCCAGCAGCGCTCAGTCTGGTGCGTGAGGCCGATCAGCTGTTGGCGCAAGGTAACGTATCCGGCGCTATTGCACGCCTGGAGCGCGCACAGCGGATCGCCCCCCGATCTGCAGAGGTGTATTTCAAGCTGTCCGAGGCCTATGTGGCGGGTAATCAGTTGGGCTCAGCGGAGCAGTTCAGCTTGAAGGGGTTGTCCCTGGCGGGAAGTGATCTTCGGCTGCAGAGGGCCGGCTGGCTGTTGCTGGCGGATATTCGTCGGGCTCGAGGTAATGTGGCGGGTGCGGATCAGGCGGAGGCGAGGGCTGCAGCGCTATAAATACGGTGTGAACAAAGAAGAGGGGCTGGCGCCCCTCTTCTTTGTGGTCATTCCGGAGTTGTGGCTTCGAAATCGACTGTAGAGGTCTTGCCGCTAACTACTTCAACCTGACTGTCGCCAGTGATGAAGGTAAGCTCTTCATCGGAAGGTTCACCTTCTGCAGTTTCGATCTCATCATTGTCACAAGTATATGAGACAGTGTATTCCCCTTCGGGTATAAATGCGGCGGTGTAAACATACTGGTCGTTCTCGTAGTTCACCGGTACGGCAACCAGCGGCCCCTGGTCGCTGCCGATGTCATCAGGTATAACATCGAAGCCCTCATGGATGTATACGCTGCCATTGAAAGTGTCGGTTGAGCCCGTGTTTTCTTCACTGCATTGATTGGCGATAACTTCTCCACCGACTGTGGCTGCAATGGTGCCTACTTCAGAGTTGTCGACCAGCCGAATAACCGGTTTCAATCGGTAAACGTCAGGATCGTTCTGAGGATTTACGATCGATTTTCTGACATCAAAGTCGATGGTCAGATTAATTTCGCCGCCTGCAGGCACAATGAACCCGCTTGTTTGAACGCCACGGGCTGAAGGAGTGGTCAGATCGAATACGCCGCCATCAATAACAATCGTATTGCCATCGCCGAGTTCCAAGCGCATCCAGGAATAATCGCCGGCAGTAACCTCTTCATCTACCAACAGGGACATCACGGTTCCACCCGTCAATGTCAGTAGGTTTACTGGTTCTGCCATGTCGAAATTAAAACGTTCCCGGTCACCATTGGAATGTTGCAGTACCAATGCCTCGACTTCTATGTTGACCTCTTGGGCATTATCTACAGGCGCGTCGGTTAATCCGACGTTAACCGTGCCGGTAGAGGCAGTGCTGCTCCCGTCGCCGCTGCCACCGCATGCGGCAATACCTGCAGCCAGAGCCGAAATGGTGAAAATGCGGATCGAACGTTTCATATAAACCCCCAGGTTTATTTGCTGGAATCATAGCGAAGCAACATCGCTACCTGACTCCCTTATCACGCAAGGGTAGGGGACAGAGTTCCGGGATTTTTGTTAACGTTCCCTAATATCCGGGCAATCATTGAATTGTCAGATCGGGAACTTGGCAAATGCATCGGCCCGGCCATTTGATATAGACTGCGCCGCTGGCATGAACCCACGCAGGTAAACAACGGCTTTGGCAATTTTTCCTTTCAAGCCCTCGAAGTCCCGACGTTTTGACGCTCTGGTGCGGCCCCATCTGGATGCGATGTACCGGTTTGCTTACCGTCTGGCGGGTCAGCAACAGGATGCCGAGGATCTGGTTCAGGATGTCGTAGTCAAGCTATTCCCAAAGCTTGATGAGCTGGAAAGCGTCGACCAGCTACGGCCCTGGCTGAATCGGGTGCTGTACAGGCAGTTTATTGATCAGGTTCGGCGTAAGAACCGACAGAGTGACCGCCCGTTGACGGAGCTGGTCGGTACTGAAAGCCAGGCCGATTGGCTGGACAGCCTCGAATCCGACAGCGTTGGCCCGGATCTGCAACTGGAGCAGTCGCGCCTTGGGCCGGCGTTGGATCGGGTAATGATGACTCTGACGCCCGATCAGCGAGCTCTTTTGTTGCTTCATGATGTAGACGGCTGGCGCCAGGAAGACATCGCGGAGGTGCTGGACATCCCGTTGGGAACCGTGAAATCGCGATTACACAGGTGTCGGGCCGCCCTGCGAAAGAAATTGCAGCGGGAGCTGGAACCAACCGAGCCGGCTGGACGTGTGGGGGAGTGAGGTGAAGACAATGTCCTGCAACGAAATCCGGGTGGATCTGCCCGCCTACATCAATAATGAGCTTTCCGCCCCCGCCCGTGACCGGGTGAAGGTGCACGTTGCTGCCTGCCCGGCGTGCGGTGAGTGGTTTGCCTCGGAGCGGGCTTTGAACCGGGCGTTGCAGGAGCAATTCAGCGTCCCTGCGCCTTCCTCTGATTTTCACAGCCGTGTTTTGTCCTCTGCCCGAGGCGAAGCCAATCCGAAGTCTGGATGGAGTCACGGGGCACTGGGTGGCGCCATTGCGGCGGCTCTTGCCCTGGGTATCGGCCTGGGTTTTCTGTTCCAGCCCAATGGTGTGACTGACAGCGCCCAGCCTGTTGTCGCGTCCTCGGAAAGTGCCGCTGAAAACTCTGCATCCGGGATTACAGAGCCCGTTGAGAAAACCGTGCGCCTTGCCTTCCGTTCGGGCGAGGCTCTGGAAAACGTTACGCTTACCCTGGAGTTGCCACCCAATGTGGAACTGGCTTCCTGGCCAGGGCATCGGGAGCTTAGCTGGCAGGTGAGCCTGAATGCCGGGGAGAACGTCCTGTCGCTGCCCCTGAAGCTCCTCTTTCCCGGTGCCGGTGAGTTGGTGGCCCGACTGGACACCGGAGATCGCCAGAAAACCTTTCGGGCCCTGATTCCCGAATACCCACAACGCCCGGTCGAGGATCCCGAATCATGACAGGTTGCAGGTTCGCATTGAGCGCCAAGCTGGTCGGATTGCTGATGTTCGGGTTTTGGGTCCCGGCGACAACACTGGCTAATGATGATCTGGATGTTACCATGCGTATGGTGATTGACGATGCAGAACTCACCGATTCAGTCGTGCGGGAAATCGAGTTGCCCCGCGCTATCGGAAGACCCGAAAATCCGGGTGAGTCCGGCTCTCGCGGGCTGGATGCGGCGAGTGAAGCCCGAGAAAGGGGGCGCGAGTTTGGTGAGTCCATGTCCGAAAAAGCCAGGCAATCCCGGGAACTGATCAAGGATAAGCCTGAGTTACCGGAGCGGCCGGAGCGCCCAGAGCTGCCGGATGCACCAGGGCTGGATCGCTGAAGCCGGATATATAACCGGTCCTGCCCCGCGTGGATTAATCCGGAGAAACCTGTTTGCTGGTATTTTGGCGCGCCCTGTCCCTGATCTTGTTGTTAATGCCCGCGGTGATTCTTCAGGCGGCTGAAACGGAAGCCGGCATGGAGGATTTCCGTGCCGGCGTTGAAGCCTTTGAAGCAGAAGACCTGAGCGCCGCGAAACAGCACTTCCAGAGGGCCGTTGATGCTGGCCTGAGATCTCCCTCGCTTTTCTATAACCTCGGTGTTGTCTGCTACCAGCTGGGCGATTATGTCGCCGCTGAATCTGCCTTCCGTTCATTGCTGGACGGCTCCAATGGTGCCCTGGCGCGTTATAACCTCGGTCTGGTCGCGCTTGCCAGGGAGGAGTCTGCCGAAGCCCGTCACTGGTTCGAGCAGGCCTCGGCCGAGAGCGCTCCGGAAAAAATCCGGACACTGGCCCTGGCGCAACTGAATAAACTGGCCGGTGGAGCGCCGCGGTCGGCCAGCCAGCCCTCCATTCGCGGCTATCTGGGTATCTCAGGCGGTTATGATTCCAATATTGCCGGCCTGCCCGAGGATGCGGCGTCCAGTGAGGGTGGGGGCTTCCTCGAAGCTCTGGCTGCGGGAACCTACGAACGGCCAGTCGGCACCCGCTCACGGCTTTCCCTCGATGCTGCCGCCTATTCCCGGGAACATCCGTCCGATGATGAATACGACACTCAGTTGTTACAGGGACGACTAGGCTGGTCTGAGACCTTGGCTGCAGGTGAGCGCGGCGCTCTGGTTTCGTTGGTGAAGTCCTGGTTTGACAGTCAATCCCTTGAAACCCGATACGGCATCGAGGGGTTTTATCGTTGGCGTGAGTGTTCGCTACCCGTAGCCCCGGATCAGTGCGGAATAGCCCTGGCGGCGGCTATCGTGAATGGTGGTTCAGGCTTCGAGGCCTATGACGGACAGTGGTACCGGGCACGCTTTCATGCGAGGAAGTACCTGGGACCCTGGCGATTGGACGGCGAATACTCACTGGAAATCAATGACCGGCGGGATTTGCGAGCAGCCGATGAATTTATCAGTGTCTCACCCACCCACCACACACTGGAGTTTGCCGGTCGCTACCGCTGGCGGCCAGATATCGTATTCGGAACAACGGGCTCTGTTCGCCACAGTCGATACCGGGACGCCCATCAGTTGGTGGTTGGGGACGGCGAGAGCGGTCGTAGAAAAGATAACCGTCTGGAGATTGGATTGCTGGCGGAGAAGTCCCTGGACAGCCTTTGGCTGGTCCGGGGGGAGTGGCTGGTTCGGGACAACAGAAGCAGTCTGTCGCAGTATCATTATCAGCGCCAGACGCTGATGCTCACCCTGGAAGGGGCCTTCTAGATCTGCAAGGCAAAGCCAGAAGGCCGGCAACCCTTTACAGTCCGGCGTTTCTCAGGCGGTTGGCGTGTTGCTTGAAAACCGCTTTCGGGTCAGTTTCGAAGAGGCTATGCAGGCCCAACGCCTGATTCACTTCATCCAGATGGTTCATGAAGTAATTATCCCGGATAACCTTGCCAAACCGACTGCTGCAGCGGCCTACCAGGCCGTCGTTCTGGCTGAAGCCGAAGGCGAGGCTGGTGGTGCCCAACAACGCGTCGGACGGATCCAGCACGTTGGTCAGCACACCGGTGCCACCCCAGGAGTAGAAGCGCACACCGTTTGCCGAGTAGGCGCCTTGACCGCAAGCGGTGGTTGGAATGCCGGCAGGGGCAAAGTTGTTGAATTCGGCGCTGCCCTCGGTGGTGAGGGATTCCAGGCTGGAGCGCAGGTCCTGATTGTAGCCGCCGCCGGAGAGCAAATCGATCAGACCACCCAGCGCATTGCCGAGGTTGGCGGCAAGGCTTTCCGCGGGAGAACCGTAGATAAGGTCTGCAACCGGCGAACCTTTATGGGGCGAGCCAACGGACGTCACCGAGGCGACCAGATCCGGCCGCACCCTGGCAATGTAACGGGCCGTGGGACCCCCGTGGCTGTGGCCAATCAGATTGACCTTGCCATGCACCGCGGCGATGGCCTGTACCTGCGGCAGCAGAGCTTCACCGCGAGCAATGGTGCTGTCCAGGGCGGGCACCTGAGTGGTGTAGACATCGGCGCCGTATTTGCGGAGATCCTCTGCGACCCCGTACCAGTAATCCACGCCGGCAATGGAATCAAAGCCGAACATGCCATGCACCAGCACTACCGGGTAACGGGTATCCGTGTAGTTTGATGGAGTAGAGTCCCACCACCAGGCGGCAGAAGGGGCAGACCAGGCCACAGTCAGGGCCAGGGCCATTGCTTGGATCCAATGTTTCATTGTCGTTCCTACAGTTTGATGTTGTGTTTGTTATTCAAACTGCGGCTCAACCTAACGGGTTGCTCCAGAGACTTCCTACTCGTACTGCATCTGCCTCGTGGCAGATCGAGTGCTTCCGTGCGCTGACTTGATTCTTGTGTTTGTTAGATTGCTGCCGTCAGAGCATCTCGGTAGAGATCAGGTCAACATTTGACCAGTCGTGGTGGTAAGTCAACGGCGCAAGAGGTCAGGTGGGTTTGTTCGATGTGGAAGTGTGACGCCAGTCACATGGATGGCCCCGCAGGACATGTTGCGACCTGCGGGGCCATCGATGGGGAGCAGCAGAAAGATCAGAGCGTGGCCATGACCTTTTTGGCCGCGGCTATGGTGTCGGCTATGTCCTGTCCGGAGAGAGCCGCTGTCGTAAAGCCTGCCTCAAAGGCCGATGGTGCCAGATATACGCCTTCCTTCAACATGCCCTGGAAGAACTTCTTGAAGCGCTCGATATCGCAGCCCATCACCTGGTCAAAGCGGGTAACAGAGCTTTCCTCGGTGAAGAAGAACCCGAACATGGCGCCGGCACTCTGCACGGTCAACGGGATGCCCGTGGCATCAGCGGCTTCTTTCAGGCCATCGCGAACGGCATTGGTTTTCTCGGTCAGCCGGTCGTGGAAACCGGGTTCGGAAATCGCATTCAGGGTCGTCAGGCCGGCGCACATGGCCAGGGGGTTACCGCTCAGAGTGCCCGCCTGGTAAACCGGTCCCAGCGGTGAGATGTGTTCCATGATTTCCCGTTTGCCGCCAAACGCGCCCACTGGAAGCCCGCCACCAATCACTTTGCCCAGTGCGGTAAGGTCCGGGGTTACGCCATACAGCCCCTGTGCGCCGCCCAGGGAAACCCGGAACCCGGTCATCACCTCGTCGAAGATCAGAACGGTGCCGTGCTCGTCACACACTTCCCGCAACCCCTCGAGGAAGCCGGGGACCGGTGGAATGCAGTTCATATTGCCAGCGACCGGCTCTACGATAATCGCGGCGATCTGGTCGCCCATCTCCCGGAAGCATTCGCGAACGCTGTCCATGTCGTTGTAGGTCAGCGTGATGGTGTGCTCGGCCAGGCTGGCGGGGATGCCCGGGGAGTTCGGCACGCCCAGGGTGAGGGCGCCGGAGCCGGCTTTTACCAGCAGTGAATCGACGTGGCCGTGGTAGCAGCCCTCAAATTTCACGATCTTGTCGCGACCGGTGTAGCCCCTCGCCAAACGGACAGTGCTCATGGTGGCCTCGGTACCCGAGTTCACCATGCGGACCAGTTCAATGGAAGGCACCAGCTCGCAGACTTTCTTGGCCATCTCGGTTTCGAGAGCCGTCGGGGCACCGTAGCCAATGCCTAGATCAACCTGCGCGTGCAGGGCGTCCTTGATGCGCTGGTCACCGTGGCCAAGAATCATGGGCCCCCAGGAACCGATATAATCGATGTAGCGCTGGTCGTCTTCGTCGTACAGATAGGCGCCCTGGGCATGTTTGAAGAAGATCGGCGTGCCGCCGACGCCTCGAAAGGCCCGGACCGGAGAATTCACGCCACCGGGGATGTATTTCTGGGCCTGCTCGAACAGGGTTTCGGAGTGCGTCATGGATCTGGGCTCCTGTTATTCCGGAATTGAAAAAAGTGGGTGGTGGCTTGCGAACAGGCGTTCAAAAGCTTTGGCTCGCAGCTCAATGTCGTCAGTGGTGCCGCCAAACAGGCCGCCTACCACGGCAAGCATGTCGGCGCCGGCAAGAACAAGAGGTTCGCCGTTGTTTGCGGTTACACCGCCAATGGCGGTGATTGGAAGGCCGAGATGCTTGGCTTCGGTCAGTACGCCGGGAGGCGCCGCCGGGGCGCCCGGTTTGGTCGACGATGTATAGAACCGCCCGAACGCCAGATAATCCGCGCCCGCTTCCAGTCCGGCCTGCGCCAGTGCAAGATCGGCGTGGCAGGTTATACCGATAATGGCCTCATCACCGAGAAGCCGGCGGGCCGCTGCCAATGAGCCGTCCGTCTGCCCCATGTGGACTCCGGCAGCACCGACCCGTTTCGCCAGATCCGGGTCGTCATTGATCAGCAATGGAACGCCCGCATTTCGGCATACAGCCTGCAAACTGGCCGCCTGGGAAAACCGTTCGGCCATCGGCGCGTTCTTTTCGCGGTATTGTACCATGACCGCGCCTCCCCGAAGCGCGGCCTCAACAGATGAAATCAGGGTTTCGGGCGGTGTCAGTACGCTGTCGGTGATGGCGTAGAGACCCGGGTGCAGCCCTTTACTCATCGCTCCCACTGAATGCCTCGATCTGGAACCGGCTGGCCTTTGCCGACTTCCAGGGCGTGCAGGATAGCGCGATGAACGTAGTTCTGGGCCTGAGAAATGGCTGCGCGGGGCGACAGGCCGGAAGCCCTGCCGGCAGCAATGGCCGCTGCCAGAGTGCAGCCAGTGCCGTGGTACTCGCCGCCAATGCGTTCAATCTCCCAGCGCATGGGCTCAGGGGCGTGGTTATAGAGCGTGTTGGTAATATGAATGCCGGTACCATGACCGCCGGTGGCGAGTACGGATTCGCAGCCGCCCTCCAGAAGATTATCGGCCGCCTGATCGGCGTTTTCACTGTCCCCAAGCATTGCCAGTTCGACACCGTTGGGTGTGATCATTTCGGCGAGGGGAAAGAGCTTCTCCTTCATGGCGCTAACCAGTTCGTCGTCGGCCAGATCACCGCCACCCGCGGCCTTGATTACGGGGTCGGTAATCACGGGAATGCCGGGGTGTTCACGGATGAAATCCACGAGCACATCCACCGCCGCAGCATTGCCCAGGGCGCCGGTTTTGATCGCGTGAATCGGGGAATCATCGGCGAGACACTGGAGTTGCTTTCGGATCAGGTCAGCCGATACGGGCTCGGCGCCATACACGTTACGGGTATCCTGCACGGTGAGGCAGGTAAGAACCGGCAAGGGGTGACAGCCGAGCGAGGTGACAGCCTGGATGTCGGCCTGAATGCCGGCGCCGCCGGACGGATCAAGGCCGGAAAGAATCAGAACCTGGGGTCGGGTATAGCGTTTAATGACTCAGCTCCTCAAAACGGTTTGACAACAGCCAGGATAACAACGGCCAGAAGAATCAGCACCGGCAGTTCATTGAACCACCGGTAAAACACGTGACTTCTGGTGTTCCGGTCGTCCCGGAAGACCTTTACAAGGTGCCCGCAGTAGAAATGGTAAACGATCAGAATGGCCACCAGAAACAGCTTGGCATGCATCCAGCCCTGGCTGAAATAGCCGGAGGCATTGTAACTGATCAGCCAGACACCGAAGACGACGGTGGCGACCATTGAAGGGGTGGTAATGCCCCGGTAAAGCTTGCGTTCCATGATCTTGAAGCGCTCACGACCGGGCTCGTCCTCGCAGGCCGCGTGGTAGACGAACAGTCTGGGCAGATAGAAAATGCCGGCGAACCAGCACACCAGTGAGATAATATGGAAGGCTTTCACCCACAGCATTCGTCAGCTCCGTCGGTATTGGTAGTAACTCTCGATATCGGCTTTCAGCACCACTCCGTAAACCCGCTGGATCATTGGCGCGACGTGACGTTGTACGTAGAGGGCCTCGGCATTGGTTGCATCGAACTCGTTTAATGCCTCCTCCAGGGTGGCCTGATACTGCACCGGGGCAACGTCACGGCGGTTGGCGGGGATGTCCATCAGGTCAATGGACTCCGGCGGTTCGATCTCTTCCTCGGCCACCAGCTTTTCTGTGTCTTCCAGGTATCTGGCCAGATCCACAGCCGGTAACAGAGCGGTCGGCCCGCTGCTGCCCTCAACCACCAGCCACTTTGGCTCGGATTTCAGAACCTTGCGGGCCTCTTCCATCGTCAGGTGGCGTTCAGTTCTCAGTATGCTGCGGTCCATGATGGCGCCAACCGATACACGTCGCAGGGCCTGAATCACCGGGGAGTTCTGGTAGCTAAGTCCCTGGTTCTTGAGAATGGTGAGGAACAGTGATTTCTTGCCGAAGGCCTCGCTGGTGACCAGGCTCGAGGTGGTAATAATCAGCATGCCCGGCAGAATGATATTGGGGTTTCGCGTGAGCTCCATCAAGGCCATCAGAGCAGCGAGTGGCGCCTGCAGAACGGCACCCATCATGGCTCCCATGCCGAGCATGGCGTAGAAGCCAACAAATGAGGCTTGCTCGGGCATGATCTGGGCGCCAATCAATCCCATGGCGCCACCAAGGGTTGCTCCCATGAACAGAGTGGGGCCAATCACACCACTGGGCATGCCCAGGCCGATGGAAAGAGAGGTAATCACGAGCTTGGCGACGCCAGCGCCGAGCAATAGCCAGAACCCCAGTTCGCCGTTAATGGTTTCGTTGACGGTGTCGTAACCGATACCCATGGTTTCCGGAATGAAAATGGCGAATGGCACCATCAGAAGGCCCGCAATGGTAATGCGCAACAGGACTGGACGGTGTTGGTGCTTGCCCACGGTGTCGACCAGCTGGATAAACAGCGCGGCCGCTATGCCGATAATCACGGCAATGGCGAGTATCCAGGGGATCTCCGTTAACGAGTTCATGGTCAGTGCAGGCACGCTGAAGGCCGGTTCCGTGCCATAGACCGCCTGGGTAACAATGGCGGCGCTGACGGCGGCAAGAATGATCGGTGTAAAACCGGCAATGGTGTATTCCATCATCACCACTTCCATGGCGAAAATGACACCGGAGATCGGCGTGTTGAAAGAGGCTGAAATGGCCGCCGCGCAACCGCAGGCCACCAGTGTCCGGATGCTGTTGTTTGGCAGCCGCATCCATTGCCCCATCAGGCTGGAAAAAGCCGCCCCCAGGTGAACTGCTGGCCCCTCACGACCCGCCGACTGACCACTGACCACCGTGGCAACCCCCGAGATAAATTGCACGATTGCGCTGCGCATGGAAATGTAGCCCTGATGGTAGTTCAGGCGCTCCATCACATGAACAATCCCGACCTTGCGGTCGTGGGTGGCCAGACGATGCATCAATAGTCCCAGGCCGATTGCGCCAGCCAGGGGCAGGAGCCCACGGGTCAGCAGGTCCAATTGTTCGAAGGATTCGGAGCCATCCCCGGGGAGGAAATGCTCCAGCGGCCATTCGATAGCCAGGCGGAAGACCAGGATAACGCCGCCGGTTATCAACCCGGACAGCAGGCCGAGCACGGCCAGTTGCGGCAACGCATCAACACCGGATAGTCGGCGCCGGAAAACAGGAATCAGATGCTCGGTAATCTGGTGCCAGATTTTCTGCATGAGGCCAGAGTTCCGGTGGATTTGAATGGACTGCCAGAGCGATTCTGACAACATTGTAACGGTCGCCCTGAGTGCTGCAATAAGTCATTGGTTTATCATGGTAGACTACAACGTTAAAGCTCTTAATTCTGATACGACGTCGCTGGAGAAAATGGTGATTAAAGTAGGCATCGTTGGTGGCACCGGATACACCGGTGTGGAACTGCTGAGAATCCTCGCGGTTCACCCTGAAGTTTCGGTCAGTTGCATTACTTCCCGATCTGAGGCGGGCATGCCGGTAGCGGATATGTACCCGAATTTGCGCGGCCACTATGACCTGGCGTTTTCGGAGCCCGATGTAGCCGTGCTTGGAGCCTGCGACCTGGTTTTCTTCGCCACGCCCCACGGCGTCGCCATGAGAATGGTTCCGGAACTTATGTCGGCCGGCGTGCGTGTAGTGGATCTGTCTGCCGATTTCCGTCTGAAGGATCTGGATGTCTGGGCCAACTGGTACGGGATGGGTCATGAGAGCCCGGAATGGGCTGAAAAGGCCGTTTATGGGCTGCCGGAAGTGGTGCGCGATGAAATTCGTACCGCTCAGCTGGTTGCCAACCCGGGTTGCTACCCGACTGCGGTTCAGCTGGGCTTCCTGCCCTTGCTGGAGCATGGTTTGGTAGACCCTGCACGCCTGATCGCGGACGCCAAGTCCGGGGCCAGCGGTGCGGGCCGGCAGGGCAAAATTGGTATGCTGCATGGTGAGATTGGTGAAAGCTTCAAGGCTTACGGCGCCTCTGGCCATCGCCATCTGCCGGAGATCCGTCAGGGACTGTGCGGCGCTGCTGGCGGGGATGTGGGTGTGACCTTCGTTCCCCACCTGATTCCGATGATTCGCGGCATCGAGGCCACGCTTTATGCTGAGTTGAAAAATCCAGCGGATTTTGATCGGTTGCAGGCGTTGTTTGAAGAGCGTTTTGCCGATGAGCCCTTTGTCGATGTGATGCCTTTTGGCAGCCATCCGGAAACCCGAAGTGTGCGCGGCGCGAATCAGTGTCGTATGGCGCTGCACAGACAGGAGAAGAGCAACATCGTCATTGTCTCGTCCGTCATCGATAACCTTGTGAAAGGTGCGGCGGGACAGGCGGTTCAGAATATGAACATCATGTTCGGTCTGAAAGAAACAATGGGGCTTGAGGCCCCGGCGCTGCTGCCTTGATGCACAAGGAAAGATTGTGAGCGAACAGCGAAAGCCGGCTGAAGAGTATGTGGTCATCCGGCATCGTCCGGGTTACCGCTTTCGAAGAACCGCCATCCTCCTGATGTTTACCATTGTGGCAGCGGTTGCCGGGTATGCCACAGGGCTGGCTCAGAGTGGTTTCCGTTTCTCCAGCGCAGAGGAGTCAAACCAGGTGCTGGAAAACGAGGTCGAGAAGCTTCGGGATGATTATCGCAAGGCCCGGCAACAGCTGATCAACCTGGATCGTGGGCAGGCGATTGACGAGCAGGCCCTGAACCAGGCGCGAAAAACCATCGTGGATCTGGAAACCCGCATTGTGTCACTGCAATCGGACCTGACTTTCTATAAAAACATCATGGCTCCGTCGGAAACCAGCAAGGGGCTTCAGGTAGACAGCTTTACGCTGGTTCGGGCCCGCAATCAGGACAATTATGACTTCAAGCTGGTGCTGACCCAGGTTGGCAACAACAAGAGCTACATTTCCGGTGTGGTGGCAGTCAATGTCATTGGTTTGCGTGATGAGGAAAAAGAGGTCATCGCCTTGCGTGATCTCTCTGAGGACATAGCCGATCTCGGTGTGAAATTCCGTTTTCGGTACTTTCAGGATGTTGAAGGCTCCCTGAAACTGCCGGAAGAATTTGAGCCACTTGAGATCCAGGTTGTTGCCCAGGCAGAGGGCAAAAAATCCTCGCAAGCCGAGCGCACCTTCAACTGGGACGATTTAACGGAGAACTGACATGCTTGGCAAGAAAAAGCAGAAACCGCGCCGGCCTACGGGCCATTTTGATACTTTGATATCTTCCCGTACGACGGTCGAAGGCGATGTGCATTTCAGTGGTGGGCTTCACGTGGATGGCCGTATTCGCGGCAAGGTGGTTGCTGACGAGGGCACCGACGCGATACTTAGGGTGTCGGAAGTTGGCGAAGTGACAGGTGATATCAATGCGCCTCATGTCATCATTAACGGCACTGTGAATGGTGATGTCTACGCATCGGCACATCTTGAACTGGCGGAAAAAGCCTCTATCAATGGCAGCGTTTACTACAATCTTATTGAAATGGCGATGGGTGCGTCTGTAAACGGAAATCTGGTGCATCAGCGAGAGCCGGTCGGGTTGCTCTCTCAGGATTCCAAATCTGCAGGATCCGGCCAAAAGCAGGCTTCTGCTGGCGATTCAGCACCGCAGCCCGATGTCTCGGACGATGGTGGAAAGTCCGAATAGTTGATTGTTTTAGTCAGGAATACCATAATCGCCTGAGTTGTTCATGATAATCCGGAGGCGAACTTGAGCGCAGTTCAGCAACAAATAGCCACGCCGCTGTTCTTCAGTGACAGTGCCGTTGCCAAAGTACGTGAGTTGATCGAGGAAGAAGAGAACCCCGAACTCAAACTTCGTGTCTTTGTGACGGGCGGGGGCTGCTCCGGATTTCAGTACGGCTTCTCGTTTGATGAAAGTCAGGACGAGGAGGACACTGTGATCGAGCGTGACGGCGTTTCTCTTCTGGTGGATCCGATGAGTTACCAGTATCTCGTGGGTGCCACTATTGATTATCAGGAAGGGCTGCAGGGCTCGCAGTTTGTGGTCCAGAATCCCAACGCCAGCTCCACCTGCGGGTGTGGTAGTTCCTTCTCTATCTGATTGGAAAAACGTCAGGCCGGGTAGATGGCGCCCAGAATGCGAGGGCCAGCTGCTCCGGTCACCTCCGGCAAGTTCCCTGGCTTGCCCTCCAGTGCCTGTTTTGCCAGCCAGGCAAACGCCACAGGTTCCACCATTTGAGGGTCTACTCCCAGTTCCGAGGTCAGTGAGAAAGGGACTTCGGGAAGCGCTTTGGCGAACGAATCCATCAAAAGCGGATTTCGCGCTCCGCCGCCACACACGTAAATCCTGAGATCCGAGGTCTCAGGCAGTTGTTGCACGACGCTTGTCACGGTCAGTTCCAGCAAGGTCCTCTGAATATCTTCGGCCGGAATGTCCGGGTGGCGACTTACCAGTGTTCTGACCCAATCAAGATTGAACCTCTCTTTCCCAGTGCTTTTTGGGGGTGCTTTCGAAAAGTAGGCGTCGGAAAGCATGTCCTCAAGAAGCCCCTGATTGACCGACCCCTCAAGGGCCCAATGACCATCGCTGTCAAAAGGAAGCCCGGTCTG